>CAZFTG010000046.1:6610-10917 GCA_964522205.1 uncultured Thermoproteales archaeon | reverse complement strand
TGATCACCATGTTGATAAATTATGGGAACCTTCGATAATTTAGATAATTCCATAGTTATAGGATAATCTCTATCAGCATAATCGCCTAGTATGAAAAACATGTCAGTTTTAACCTTAGGCAAATCATTAATTAGCTTAACCATGTATGAACGAGAAATTTTATGAGAAGGAGGAATATGACGATAGGAATGTATATCTCCTTGTATTGCAAACCTGATAACTGCTTGGCTCACATTTCCCAACCACTCAATATTCTTGTAGGGAAACTATTTTCCAATACTTTACCGATGCATATCCTTAATAAACATAAGCAAGCTACTTGAAATTATTTTTAACCCTTCTTGGCTCTTGAACTGCTTCTATCCGGTTTATATAGCTATAACAATTCATGATGCTTTTCTTTATTTTACGCGGTATGCAAATTGAGCTTACATTCCAATTGTAACTTACTGAATTCTATTAATACCAACTATACCATTCTTTATCCCTTAATGACCAGAGACTCTTAGCTCTTAATTCTTTGAAGAACTCTTTAAAATCAGGTACTTCCTTTAACGGTAGCTTTACTTTTACTCCTTTCCATGCAGATAGATATGCTGCATTAACTAACTCCACTACTGCACGGCCGTCTTCTCCAGTACAATAAGGGGTTTTATCCTCAATAATACATTCACAGAAGTGTTCTAATTCAACTAAATACTGCCAATTTTCTCGTAATTCGTTCAAAGGATTCCAAGACGCTTTGGGACTCAGAGTTAAGTCTATTATCTCACGACTATTACGGTACAATCTTATTATAGCTGGTTCGGGACTCCTTGAACTATGATAAATCCATTTCATTTCTAAAGTTCCCTCGGTTCCGAAAACTGTATAAGTTTCTTGTCCTATCATGTGGGTCAACATAGTTATGTGTAAAGTGCTTATAGCTCCACTCTTATGCTTCATTACTACACACGCTAAGTCTTCTGTTTCATGACGGCCAGGAGCTATTATAGAAACATATGCTGAGACTTCCTCGACGTCTCCAAGCCACCAACGACAGATATCTAATGGATGAGATCCATCTTCTTGTAAAAATCCACCGCCAGAATATAATTTTAACCTGTATTGATCTGGTGAAGATTTTCCGACTCTTGCATTATCCCATATGGCTCTTAATTCAAAGATTTGTCCAAGTTCACCTTTATCTATAAGAGACTTAACTTTACGAAATGACCTATTAAACCTCTTCATAAAAGCAATCATCAATTTTACTCTATTTCTCCTACATACATCGATCATCATATCGGCTTCTTTAATAGTAGGTGCCATAGGTTTTTCACAATAAACATGTTTTCCTGCTTCGGCAGCAATAATTACTGGTTCTAGATGTTTATGAGGAGGAGTTAAAACTACTACGGCATCTATTTCATCATCATTGGCTATTTCTTTAAGTCTTGTGTAATATTTTTTAGCACCATAAAATTCTTTCAAATACTTAGCTCTTGAAGGAACTATATCCATAACAGCCACTAATTCTCCTTTTTTAAGAAATCTAAAGGCTGGTTCATATAAACTCCTAGCAGCCCAACCACATCCTATGAGACCTAATTTTACCTTTCTCACTAGATGATCACCTATTATTACATGGATCAAATACCTTAAATTTATTTTTATTATTTCTTTATATTGAATTGTTCATCGTTACTTTAGTTAAAAATAATTCGCCATGAGATACCATTAAGATGATTTTCTTTGAACAATGGACTTTTATAAATTAATCGTTTTCATCTGAATACACTATTAACTTTAGGGCTTTTTAAGATAAATTTAAATCTTAATGGTCATAGAGTGGACATATGTCTTATAGACAGAGTAAATCGTTATCTGTATCTGCTACAACTATAAATGCTGTACTTTATGCAATTAGCGCTTTAATAACTGCCCATATTGAAGGCCGCGATGATCGCTGGCGCGCTTAAGGGCAATCGCATGGAATGTGCATGAATTAAATAGACGAAGTTCCAAATTTCACCTACTATTCTCCTGCTAATGACGTAAGCAATCACTAAGGCTCTAAAGCAAAGCGACTACTCAATAGACAGTGAAGTTGAGGCCTTTACCATGAGCTTCAAGGTGGCTATTCCAAACGCCTTAATAGTCGTAGTGACTTGATTTCCCTGAACCTCTACTGGCTTCAATTCCTCCTCTGCTAAATTCGTCACATAGGCCTTTTCTATGCCAAGGAAAGGAAGCTTAATAGTCACTGTTGTGTCTCTTCCCGAGGTCTCTACTAGCCGTAAGACTAAGCCTTTACCGTCCTCAGAGGGCTTTATCGTGGTGATCATTACATTCGGCTTATCCACTTCACAAAAGCTGTAGGATTTAGAGGGAAGTTTACCACGCCTTCCACCTTCTGTAAAGACTGGTACTAATGGATTTGCTACACTCCACCCATGATTTCTAGAAATATTTGTTCTCCAGTCCCCCATATGCGACACTATGGAATACCTAAGCACCAGATCTCCTACTTGGGTCGTGTAGAAATTGGTCTTAAAGTTGTTACACAGGATAAAGGAATATATGTGAGCTTTCTCGAACTTCGAGACTCTTAGGTTCTCGTGAGGGTATTTTGGTGGCGTTACGCCATGGTGAGCCCAGGAGACTCCTAAAGGCCATAGGCCACCTAGTTCAACTAGGTGAGCATCCGGAGAAGACCATGTAACTCCAAATCCTTTATCATCGTACATGTTGACCCAGTGCTGTACGGGATAGTAGCACGTGTGAGAACCTGGGAACTGGTCTTCAATAGGCGTTACGACAATGTTCGGGCCCTCGTATTTGAAACTTGGATTACGCATCTTAAAAGGAAAGGCTATGTAAACCTCTAACATGGGTGTAGAGTCCTTTAAGATTCTGTAACAGAAGTCGACCCTCTTAACCTTGCTGTAGAGAGTTATTTCTCTGACCACAAGCGGACATCCGTAAGCCCTACCTCTCACTACTATGCTCTTTACGATAGGCCCATTCAAGCCCTTTTTAACTCGCACCTCCTCTATGTAATGTTCCTTGCCAGTAGTGGACTCCCTGACTATAAGCTGACCGAAGCCATGAGGCGCCTCAGAGTCCACCAGCTCCCTTCCTAACTCCTTATCAAATAGGCTTGTAACGGCTCCCGTATTGAAGTCGATGGTAACTCTGTAGTACTCGTTTTCTATTACATAGCCATCGGTATCACGCTCCTCGCTAGAGTTACTGGAGGGGCTTTTAGTTTCCGTCACTATTTTGTAGACCTTGTATCCTAGCGGAGGGACATCTTCTGCTAAGAACACTATCTGTCTGGCGTACCTGCTCTCCATTGGAGCTAGTCCCACTCTATCAGCAGCAAAATCTAAAATCGATACAGAATCCTTAACAAATACTATCTGGTATTCCACCTTCTTCCCCGTCTCCAAATCCACTATGCTGAAGGGCTTCTCAAAAAGCTCTAGGGGCGGGTAGAACACATCTCTTCCCACAGCACTTCCATGTGTAAGAATATCTGTATGTTTCCCATCTCGTACTACCTCGTACATAGGATGCCCACAAGGATCCGGCTCCCTCAACCACGCTCTTACCACATCAGTCCTCTTCCATGAGAGTGAATTGAATACGACTAAGTAATAGCCTTCCTCTGGAAGATCTATGGCATCCACTATCCTGTTAAGGCTCTTAACGAGGATATCGTGCGCTAAGGTGTACGCCTTGTACGCGTGGAGGAACTTCTCGATACGGGAAGCTTCCTGAGCCGGTCCGAATGGACAACAGAGTCCCCAAGTATGCTCGTCGTACAAGAGATTGTGCTCATAAGCTCTCTTCAAGTACTCTTTATACGGGTAGGGTAGGCCTAGGAGCCAGTCAGCAATAGTTGCGAACTTCTCAGCCGATGGTATTAAGTCGTGAGCGTTTCTGTTCAGAATCGTTGCCTGCATCGTAGAAGTTGCTCCTACTGGATAATCGCTATCGGGGATCTCTCCCTTGAATACAGGGAGCTTCTTCAGGAACTCGTCATAGTTCTTCTCTAAGTACTCAAAAAAGCTTGATAGCGTGGATACTATGATTCTAGGATACACCCACTTCTCGTTCCACTCTTTCGCTATCAGACATGGCTTAATCGATGGTGGAGAATTATCACGAGCGGCTCCTCTCACCCGCACTAGAATTGCATCGAACGGATATCCTTTCTCCTCGAGCCTATCTAAAAGCCTGGGTAGCTCTTTAAGGAGCTTCTCATAGCTCTCGGTGAAGCCCAAGTTTTCTCCGAAATTTATGTCCTGATACCAGAAGAG
>CAZFTG010000046.1:0-6600 GCA_964522205.1 uncultured Thermoproteales archaeon | reverse complement strand
CCAGAAGAGAACTCTGCTGCCATCCAGGCTCTCCCACCAAAACGCCGTGGGTGTGCCACTAGGCGTAACTATGCTCTCATCCCAGAAAGGCATTTGGTCAGGTCGATAGTACCACCTTGGGAAAAGCGGAGCCATTACCTTTATGCCGCTTCCAGTGAGCACTGTAGCCAGACCCCAAGAATGCCCAGGTACGTCATTAAGTTCTGCAACGCTTACCGGTATTCCGTGGGTGCTTCTCAACCTGAATGATGGATACACTAACCTTATGATCTCCTCATGCCCGCAGAGGCCGGAAACTTCATTACCGAGAAATGCTGAGATCTCAATCCTACCCTCTTTCAGAAGCTTAAGAAGCCTATCGACCTTGTGTTTAGGCTGAGTTTTCAAGTAGTAGTTAATGGACCAGAACTGCTCAACTTGATATCTAAACTTGACCTCTTCAGGCCAATCCTCGGTTTCCTCACAGAACTGTATAATCGAGTCATAGAAGCCAATATACTCCTTTAGGACGTTTTGGGGAATATCAGTGTACCCTAGGTCATGGTGGGAGTACTGAACTAGGTAGATGATCCAACGCCTCCTAGGTCTCCAATTCACATTCTTCTCAGCCACGGCATTTCCAGTCTCATCGCGTATGGAGAACTTTACCTCAACTTCTTCTTTTATGTCTGGGATATGAACACGATAGACTTTCTTGCCAGCGCTTATGTAGCCTAGAGGGATCTCGTATGCGGATGAAGGATACGAAACTACTAAAGTTGCTTTGAAAGCCTCTCCCTCGTTAAGTATGGTTAACTCAACAACGTTCTTTAAAATCTCCTCACGTACGAAAAAGCACGTCTGCTTTATGTCTTCAATACGTACACTTCTCATTTTGACATTGCCACTTACACAGAATTCTTGTAAGCTTTTATGTTTTCACTTTAGGTATAGGGTAAGGCGAGCTGAAAAGTATGCTCTATTACTTGATTACTCATGGATGTAGCCTACGTACTAATCATCTTTTACGTCATAAATTTTATATATATTCTCGAACGAGGAAAGATTTGTGAGTGTTTATTATGATGACTCAAGGGACATATACATAATCGTTCCACTTCGAGATGCAAAGTCCTATCCCTCTAGGTCAAGCATTGATCTCCTTTTACCCACAAGAAATTTCACAGGTGAATGTTACTTATGGATTTACACGGAGGCTGAGCATCCTGTAATCAAGATTAAGAATGAAATATTCCTCCCTCATGAGGTCGTTGTGAGAGATGGAAGAAGATGGCTCTTTATGGGAAGGAAGTATCTAAAACTTAACTTGGCAAGTCCTCCAGTAGTAAGTTTTTTTGGTCTCACAGATCCATCTGGCGACATCTTTCTGATAACGAGCAATAAAGACTTCATTCCACATGGAGGATTAGCGGATATCGAGAGGCAGATTTTAGGCTATAGTCGTGAATCACTGGGTGTAAGTCAGATAATTCCAAATGTAACTACCGTAGGGAAGCCTGTGAAGTTTAAGCTTATATTCACTGCTGGTGAGACTGGAATAAAGCGTGGAGGAAGAATACGGCTAACGATACCAAGAATTTTCTCTAACCCACAAATCAAGGATCCAAATGGAGATGGATACTTAAAAATCGTTAAGGCAGATGCCCAATTAGAAATTATCTCCATAGAAGTCTCGAGAGACTCCTGGGAGTGGATTGATATCACGGCTGAGTTTAAGGAGGATCTTAAACCGGGAGGGAAGGTAATCATCTACTATAAGGCCGAGAGAACACAGATAGTTCCTTTCGAGTATGAAAGGACTGATCGCTCGTACTGGTTCTCTAAGATACCGCCTATGGCTATTTCAGTAATGCCGAATAAGAGGGGCTACTTCACCCCCCTAGCTAATGGATATAGCCATACATTGACCTTCAAAGCAGACATCCCGGAGAGGCTTCACCTTATAGTTCCATCTCATGCCAGAACAGGAGAGAGAATAGTGCTCCATGGGATATTCACAGATAAGTTCAGAAACTTAAGTGATATTTATCCATTACATGCAGATGTAAGATTGAAGCTTTTAGGTCGAGATTGGGAGGAGGATCTAGGCAGACCGAGGGGCTTCTATGGAAGATCTGCTTTCAAGATGCTCTTAGATCCTCTGCCTGAAGGTGTATATCGTATAAAGGCCGATTCGCCTTCAGGCCGATTTAATTCATTGTCAAATCCCATTAAGGTAGAAAACGATTCAAACCTGAGTTTGTATTGGGGAGATATTCATGCGCATTCGGAGATGTCCGACGGAATAGGCTCTCCAGAATCTTTCTATTGGTATGCGAGGAATATCGCCTGCCTAGATTTCACGGCTCTAACAGATCATGCATGCTACCTCACTGATAATGAATGGCTCTGGATGCAGGATTTAGCGAACATGTATAATAAGCCTGGAAAATTCGTAACTTTCATAGGCTATGAGTGGAGTGGAAAGGAGGGAGATAGGAACTTCTATACTTGGCGTAATGAACTTCCGCTCTTCAGGGGAACAGATGCAAAAACCAATTCGCTGAGGAAAGTGTGGCGACTAATCGAGGGCATGGAAGAAGAGGTGATCGCTATTCCCCATCACTCTCTAGAGAATGCCAAGTGGGAATATCATAATCCATCATTTGAGCGTCTAATCGAGATATACTCGATGTGGGGTAGCTCGGAAACTGCAGATACGAAATTATGGAGGATGCCAAAGTACGGGATCTCCGTGAGGCAGATCCTATCTACAGGCTCTAAGCTCGGCTTTACTGCTGGAAGCGATAACCATGACGGCAGAGCTGGATTCTCGGGTGAAGGGGCGTACTACACATCTATCTACGTCCCTCTCGGATTCCGCAGCGGCTTAACTGCAGTCTACTCCAACGCTCTCTCACGCAGAGAGATATTCCACTCATTAAGGAGGCGGAGATGCTATGCAACGACGGGAGAACGCATCATAATATCATTCCAGATAAACGATTTATGCATGGGATCTGAAGGAGTGTGGGATGGCTCTGCAAGGATAAGAGGAGAAGTTCATGGGACAGACCTCATTTCAAGGCTGGAATTAATCAGGAACGGAGAGGTCGTGTGGTCGATGCGACCGAATAGGATGGATGTGGCTTTCTATTGGGAGGATTATCAGTCTCCAGATGAATTGGTGTACTATTACCTGCGGGTAAAGCAGGCAGATGGAAATCTCGCATGGACAAGCCCTATATGGCTTACCAAGTGATTCAAGTGTGTATAGAAATACCTATATACCATGGGACACCTTAAGGTGGAAGGCACGCAGTTCTAGAATACTCTTGTCAAGATACGCTACTATGACACCCCGAAGAATAGAATATGGCGAGAGGACAAGACTGTTCGAAAAATATATTTCAGCACTTGATTCCTAATAGACATGGCCTACGTATTGATCAGCTTTTACGACGAAAAAGCTATTAATACTCCTAAGGTCTCCAGTGAAGTCGTAAAGTATATCGTGGTAGGGTTGAATGAGGTATGTAAATGTATCTCGATCCTTGTCAAGGACGCTGTCTCGAGGAAAGCAGGAGTTACCATAGGCATTGACGGGTACATTGGTGTTGAGTGGAAAGTTTTAATATCCAAGCTTGAAGAAAGTTTCAAGGAGTTGCAGTTAGACTTTGAGTTATTGGATGTAGCCAACTTCTACAAGCCATCAGATTACATTGAAAACATTGTTAAACCATTTCTCACATATGATCCGCACTTCGGCCAAATATTCGAAGGAGAAATAGAGATGTTCCTTAAGGGAGAGGAACTAAAGGAGAGAATTGAACAAGATAGGAGAAATTCTAAAGTACTCGCATGTTTCGGTTGTGGAGCAGTTAACAGGTTCACTGCAGACCTATACGATGTAGTATTCTACGTGGATGTGACTAAGGAAGTTGCGGGAAGGAGAGTTTTAGACGGTTTAATTAACAACTTAGGGGATAGAAGTAAGACTAGAAGTAGGGAATACTCGGGAAAGCGGCTCTACTACGTTGACTTTCCAGTGCTAGATAGGCATAAGAGGAAAGTGCTAAAACGAATGGACTTCTATTTGGATGGCAACAACACTGAGAATTTAATTATGCTGCCTAAGGATGTCTATAAGAAACTCTTGCTAATACTCTCCGAGCATCCTTTAAGGCTTAAGCCCATATATTTGGAAGGAGTTTGGGGAGGACAGTGGCTTAAGGAGATCAGGAAACTGCCCAAATACATGAAAAACTGTGCCTGGTCGTATGAGATAATGGCACCATACCAGAGTTTATTCATCAAGCTAGAAAATATAATCTTGAACCTGCCATTCCTCAACCTTCTATGGGAGTATCCAGATAGGATCATGGGGAAATTTGAGGCGTATGAAAGGATCGGCGGAAACTTTCCCATTAGGGTAAACTATGACGACTCCATGGGAGGTGAAGACATGGCAATACAGGTTCATGGCAACCTCTCCTACCTCAAGGAGAACTTTAATGAGCCTATAGGACAGAATGAGAGCTACTACATCGTAGCTACAGGCCCTGGATCCAAGGTGTACTTGGGGCTGAGAGACGAGGCCGATGTAGAGGAGTTCCGTAAAGCCGTTATAGAGGCCGAGACTAAGGGCATACCCTTTGATCACAATCGATATGTGAACAGTATTCAGAGCAGGGAAGGAGATCTCTTCCTAATACCGGCTGGAACAGTCCACGCGTCTGGATATAATCAAGTAGTGCTCGAAATAAGTGATACCACCGATCTATATACGTTTCACTTCTATGACTACCTAAGGCCAGACTTAAACGGAAAGCTACGCCCAATACACTCGTATCACGCATTCAGAGTCCTCGATACAACAAAACGGGCAAGCTGGGTCTCCAAACACCTCAAGGTCACGCCTAAGCCTATAAGGTCTGGGCCCACATGGGCTGAGTACTTCCTCGGAGAGCTAGGTGAGCTGCGTATAGCGATCCATAGATTAGAGTTCTTAAAGAACATTAGCGATAATACTAACGGCAAATTCCATATATTGACCTTGGTGGACGGAGAATGTATTCTCATATCCTCCAAGTCAAATCCTAGTAGGAAGTTGGAAATACGCTTCTCTGAAACCGCCTTAGTCCCAGCCTGCCTCGGAGAGTACCTCCTCATAAACATGGGAATAAGCCCTTGTAAAGTGGTTAAGGCGTTTATGAGGTAGGGAGCTTTGAGGAAGACATGCGTCTTAGCTGTTGATGTGGGAGGTACTTCGATAAAGCTAGCGCTGATCACTCCTGAGGGTCATTATATCGAAGGAACTTTCAGAACGACTCCTGTGAACTCAATGGGTGAAAGGGAAGAGATACTTAGGCCATTCATAGGCCTGCTAGGAGAGGGATTGAGGAGAGCGAGCGAAAGAAGACTAGAGGTAAAAGCCATAGGCCTAGCCGTACCCGGCCCCTTCGATCTTGAAAGAGGCATTAGCTTCATGGAACACAAGTTCTCCTCCCTCTATGGTCTAAACTTAAGGAAAACAATAGCTCGGCGCTTAGGCCTAGGAGAGGAGTTCCCTATAGTCTTTAAACTCGACTCATGGGCTTTTATCGTCGGAGAGGCCTGGCGAGGAGCTGCTAGAGGTTACAAGAGGATTATCGGTATAACACTGGGTATGGGTTTAGGTTCGGCTTTTATGGTAGATGATCGTGTAGTAACCGAAGGGCCAGGAGTGCCTCCAGAAGGGTGGTTATGGAACTTGCCTTACAAAGGAGGCATACTTGAAGATAAAGTTTCGAGAAGAGGGATCATAAAGAAATATAGGGAGCTAACGGGTGAGGAGCTGGATGTGAAAGAGATAGCGCTCAGAGGCTTCCGCGGGGACAGAAATAGCCTCAAAGTCTTCGAGGAAGTGGGGCTCATCCTAGGCAAGTGTCTAAAGCCAATAGCTATGGAATTTAAACCTGACTGCATAGTGTTCGGTGGGCAGATCTCAAAAGCGTTCGACCTATTTAGAGATCCGTTAATAAGGGAGCTGAGGAAAGTTCATAGCTTGAAGAAGATAGCCCAATCCCCTCAAATAGATCTGAGTCCGCTCTATGGTATAACCAAGATGACCTTAGAAGAGCTATCGCGCAAAGGCCTTTGCTAGAAGACAGTCTCCTGACAAGCTTATATTCAGCATGTAATTACACAAAAAGTCGCATTCAAGATGAGATCGAAGTGAGGATCGTTAGGATAGGCGCTGTAATGGACATACATCAGAGCCCTAGAGAGGATATAAGTTACCATTGAGAGGTAAAGTTGATTATGCGTCCAGTTGATAGAGTCATAACCTCAGTTACATGGCCATCAGTGTGCAAGCGTACGTTTACGCTCCTGCTCCTTATACTCTGGAAAATTTTTTCGATAGCTTGGGAAAATGAATCCCCTAAAGGTTTTAGGACTCATAGGCATCCTGTCCTGCGCTTCGAGGTCGCTCCCGAAGGCTATTACATCAATCCTACCGGATTTTAAGAGGATTTCCACTAACTTGAGATTGTACTCGGTTAAGGCTTCGATGAGCTCGTATGTTTGGGGTGGTTTTTGAATAAAGTCCCTTAGTAGGTTAGTAAATCCTCTAAGATA
>CAZFTG010000045.1:0-10950 GCA_964522205.1 uncultured Thermoproteales archaeon | reverse complement strand
ATCGACCCTATGAAGATCGAGGGTATGAGCCTCTATGAATCCAAGTTCGCTGAGGGGAGCTACGATAAGATGACTAGACTCCCGTAGGAGGGCTTGGAGGATACCAAGGGTAATGAAACCTAGGGTGTGGTACAAAAGAAACACTCTAGGAGGAACCCTACTCCTCTATACACCATATCAATACCTAGTACTATCATCAATATGTCTATACTAGCTATAAAGTACCTGTACTTACTTATCCTTCTATATCCTAAGTTTGAGAGATAGGAGACTGTTGACAACCATACTATGTCAATCCAGAAGTGAGAGAGATAAAGAAGCATTACGCCTATGAAATCCATTAACATTATTACCTCGCATATAAGACTACTACCAATACTTAGCCACCACACTATAAAAGATGGATTTAGAGCGGAAAGAGCTACTCCTAAGATGAGAGGTGATGAGGAAAGAGTTTTGTTATCCTGTGGTAGATCACTCTCCTTTAAGACAGCCCTTAATTGTAATAAGCCTATAACCATTAGGGTAACACCTCCTAGAAAACTCAATCCGATCATGGTACTCTCCATAGGAAAATGTGATATTCCAATCGCAATTAATAGAACTAGTGGAAGTTCTACCAATATATGACCGATGCTCATTTGAAGCCCTGATCTCCATCCTTTACTACTTCCCAGGCTTATTGCACCCATTGTTAACGGTCCGGGAGATAGGGCACCAGTAGCGCTTATGAGTATGATTCTTATTATGAGATCTATATACATGATCTTCTATAATAGTGAGATACTGGAAAAATTTAAAACTAGTCTTCCTATATGTGTGCTTCATGCTTAGAATTAGTTTATCACTTAGCTCGAATTTAGATTTAGCTTGAACTTTCTATGACGTGTAATCTTAAGATATCACATCGATGTTTTATGGATACTTCTATCTTCCCCTCAAGATGGGCTTTTTCAGTTTCTCCATTAGGAGGAAAAAGGAGTATGCATGGGGGATATCATAGAAGAACTATTTGCTAGGTTCAGTAAGCTCCGTATCTTCAAGGCTAGAGAGATTTTATTACCAGATTATGTCCCAGAGGAGCTTCCTCATAGGGATGAGCAGATCAGACAACTGGCTACTGTACTCTCACCAGCTATTTCAGGCTCTAGACCACCTAATGTATTTATCTACGGTCTTACCGGTACAGGAAAGACTGCAGTGACTAAGTATGTTCTCAGCAGATTCTCTATGAAGTTCGGTGATAAGGTCATTACTAGCTATATAAACTGTAGATTGTGTAATACTAATTATAGGGTCTTAAGTGAACTAGCTAGATCCGTGGGTAGACCTGTTCCATTTACGGGATTGTCCACCTCTGAGGTTCTCACAAGATTTGTGAATGGACTGGAGTCTAAGAAAAAGTTAATGGTAGTAGTATTAGACGAGATTGACTGGCTTGTAAAGAATAGTGGTGATACTGTACTATACCACTTGACTAGGCTTAATAGTGAGCTCTCTCGATCTAAGCTATCGCTCATAGGGATAACTAACGACTTGAAGTTCATGGAATATCTAGATCCGAGGATTAAAAGCGGACTTGGTGAGGAAGAGCTCCTATTTCCACCGTACACGAATAGGGAATTAGAGGATATTCTCAGGAAGAGAGCAGAGATGGCGTTCAACAACGGAGTACTAGAGGAAGGTGTTATACCGCTGTGCGCGGCTATTGCTGCTCGTCAGAATGGTGACTGTAGATTAGCACTAGACCTACTACTCAAAGCTGCAGATATTGCGGAGAGAGAAGGGGCTAGTAAGGTTAGCGAAGACCATGTTAGAAGAGCACAGAGAGAAATAGAGAAGAACCTTGTTATCGATGCTATCAGGTCAATGCCCTTTCATGTGAAACTCGTACTACTATCTATAATGATACTGAATAAAAGAGGAGACCATGCCAGAGTGACTACTGGTGAGATCTTTAACAAATACAAAGAACTCTGTAGAAATCTGGGTGTTGGAGAGGTTACTCAGAGAAGAGTGAGTGAGATAATAAGTGAACTGGATATGCTGGGAATTATAAACGCTAGAATAGTCAGTTTCGGTCGTTATGGTAGGACTAAAATAATAAGACTTGCAGTCTCTCCTAAGAGTATAATAGAGGGGATCAGTACAGACCTCTCTATCTCACCACTCCTAGAGAGTATTTCGAGAGAGTACTTACAATAGTAGTACTCCTAGGATTTCAGACCTGCACCTCTACACTCTATTATACACTTTTCTCCCATATCACCTTGAATAGAGAAGCTTGCACCTATTATCATCTCAGTTAGTTTAATACTCGTCCATGTGTGCATGGTTAGTTGACTCACTCCTAGACGAGAGATACCCTCTGCTAGTGCAACATATGGTATTAGCATATCGCCCATATGTCTATCAAAAGCCATTCCACTCTTAAGCTCCTCTAATAGCTTTAAAGCAGCCTCTCTACCCACTTTCTCAGCAGGTTTTCCTCTAGCTCCTAGTGAATCCCCTCCAAGTCTACATTTATCTTCAGTTATGGCACATAGAACTATTCCACTTCCTGGTCCTAGATGGGGATCTCTATAAGGCTCATAGGTCTCTATCTCAATCTCTATTGGTACATTTATACCTGACGCTCTAAGAGTCTCTTTAGCTGCTATAGCCTGTCTTCTAGCTACATGCGCTGGAAGTTTTACTGCATGTGATCTTCCCTTAACAATCACTAAGCTTCCCCTATTCAATCTATTTATAGGTCTTAACTTGCTTGTACCATTACTCTCAATTCGTACTATACCTCCTCCCTTAGGGTAGTGTCCTCTTCTCTTTACTTCTAATAGAACTTCTAAGCCTAGTTCTCTTAATAGTGGTAGGAAAACATAGCGCATGTAGTCTATAGGTGGACTCCAGGATACGTCTGTCCCCCCTCTTATAGTTATTTCAACCTTTTCATCTATGAAAGCGATTACAGGGAGGAGTGCTTGTAGTACCAATGAAATACTACCCGCAGTGCCTATGTCGAAGTTAAAGGTACCTCCTCTCAGCTCTCTAGGTCTGAATACTATAGTACTTGAGCCTACTCTTAATCCCTCTACCTCTGCATTCGATAGCTGTGCTACTGCTTTTATAGCCATTATATGTTGAGGTCTCAGTCCTGGATTACTACGCTTAGCCCTTATATTGTATACCTTAATCGGTTTAAGTGTGAGTGCGGAAAGGGCTACAGCAGTACGTAGTATTTGTCCTCCTCCTTCACCCATACTACCATCGATAGTTATCATAAACTACACCCACCTCTCACAATCAATTCCTTCAAATCCTACCCTTCACCCCCTTATAAATTGTTGAGATGAAAAAGATTTATCATGGTCTTCATATTGGATAGGCTCTACAGATCCTATAGTGAGTTGCTCCCTCTGATACTGTGGAGTTACAGTAGAGGCATACTTTTCGATCCTATAAGCTCAGGTGAAGCGTAAATTTCCCTATAAGCTCTATAGTAGAAGAGATATTCTCTACTTCTAGTCTAACGTATTTACATGCCAGTGCTACTACTATACTAGAGCCTGAACCTCCTATAGAAAAAGCCTTCTCCTAAATTCCTTTTTACGGCTTTCGATGAAAAGTTCTCTATGTCTTACACTTATCCTTTTAATTTGCTCCTCCTTTAAGATGACCTCTTCCTAGCTTTAAGTAGAGCTCTAGTGTACATATTCGATGAAGCTCCTGATATAAGCCCTCCTATAGCATCATTGAGTACCGGCCCTAGTTTCTTGAGTATTCCGGGTTTCTTTTGATCAAATCTTACAAATTCGAAAATTCCTCTTGCCCCAGCTATGTAACATGAGATTACCATACCCATTAACTCATCTGCTACGAGTCCAGGTCCTTCAAGAAACTCTTTGGTTAGACCAGGTACATTACCTTTGTAAGCCTCTTCTTCAAGAAGAGCACAGGCTATTACTAGACATGCCACATTGACATCACTGAGAGCGTTTATGAACTCTTCCCTCAATAGTTTAGTAGCCTCCTCTTTAGTTTCAACACCTGGATGGGGAAAGAATATTTCTAGAGCGGTCTCAATGAGATCATTAAGTGTTATTCCTTTACTCTCTAACCATCTTAGTAATGGTATATTAGAGTTCATAAACATCACAATTCCAAGAATCTATAAATTAATAGTCATTACGGTTGAAAATATTTAAATAGGATAAATATCCTATTCTTAAGGAGGTGAAGATTACTTATGTATGAAAAGTACTATTTCAGAAAACACCTCGTAGTGCTGGTAGTCACTATAGCCTTAGAAATGGTCTTAGCTACTACGTTAACCATGATCCATGCTCCTCCACCTCCAGTAGTAGTGAAAGATGATTTTGGTAGAGAAGTTACAATATCCAAACCCCCAGAGAGGATAATCTCGATAGCTCCATCAATAACCGAAATACTATTTGCTCTAGGTCTTGGGGATAAGATAGTAGGAGTCACTATGTTCTGTAACTATCCACCTGAAGTTCTAAAACGTGTTTCAGAGGGGAAGATTTCTGTTATCGGAGGGTATACTACTCCTAGTTTAGAGAAAATAGTAGAACTGAACCCTGATTTAGTGATTGGTCATAACTTACTCTCTCCGGACTTTATAAGTAAGTTAGAGGAGGCGAATATTCCTATAATAATAGTAGAGACAGCGAAGAGTCTAGAGGGGATATACGAGGATATAGAACTAATAGGTAAGGCATGCTGGGCTGATGAAGCCGCGAAAGAACTAATAGAGAGAATTAGAGAAAAGATAGCCCTCTTTCAGGACTATATTAAGGACGTAAAGAAAGTCGATGTCGTCCACATATGCTGGGTAGAACCCATTTATGTAGCCGGGTCTGGAACGTACATTCATGAGATAATAGAGAGAGCGGGGGGTAGAAATGCATTTGCAGATAAGACTGGCTGGGCTGTAGTATCTAAGGAAGAACTTGTAGAAAAAGACCCTCCATACATCATTGTCCCCTACAAACATGGACAGACTTTAGTGTATGAGGGAGTGAAGAAGATGAAGGACGAGGGATTAATCCACGGTGAGATACTCTCAGTAGATCCAGATATAATAAGCAGGCCTGGGCCCAGGGTTACTATACTCTACGAGACTCTTGTAAAGCTTCTACATCCAGAGATATGGAGCAAAGTGGTAGTAGTAGAGGAATTAACAGCTCCTGAAAGTGTTGGAATAGGGGAAGCTATCACCATATTCGTTAAGGTGAAGAATCCTGGGGAATTGGATGGAGAAAAGGTAGTAGAAATCATGGTGAATGGAATAAGGTTTTCTAAGAGAGCTGTGTTAAAGGCTGGAGAGAGCAGAATCGTAGATTTCCTAGTCCCTGCTAGTAGTATAGGTACGTATACGATAAGTGCTGGAACTAAATCCGTTAAATGTAAAGTAACCCAAAGTATTATAACACTAATATCTGGACTCACTACCAAAATCGAGACGGTAGAGACATCGTTACATGATGTAAGAGGGGAAATAGAGGATATAAAGTCTAGAGTAGTAGATTCCTCTAAGATTGTAGAAGAGTGTAGAGATTCGATAAGTAGCCTATATACTATTAGTATGATATCATTAGCACTTTCAATAATATCCATTATACTCATGATAATAGTCCTGATCACTATTAGGGGAGGATATAGATCGAAGGGTAAAGAGACGTGATTAAAGATAGACTACGAAAATGGAGAAATATAATTATTATTTTATTTCTTATTTTGGTATTTTCTATAATTCTTTGTTTAGCAATAGGCCCTGTATACATACCACCTGGCAAAGTATTTCGAATAGTACTTAGCTCAGTAGTATATTATAATACTGTAAAGGATAGTCATTATAATATTATCCTAAAACTAAGGTTACCGAGGATTATCATGGGAGTTCTAACAGGTATCGCTCTATCCCTCTCCGGAACAGTTATGCAGACCCTCTTTAGAAATCCCATAGCCGATCCTTATATTATAGGGCTCTCTACAGGAGCAGCATTAGGCGCCACCATCTCTATAGTATTACTTCCACCTACGTTGGGAATATATACTATACCTCTACTGGCTTTCATCGGTAGTATAGGTACTGTACTATTAGTATTTATCATCAGTAATATGCAAGGAGGTCTCAAAATGGATGTTCTTCTTCTGACGGGAATAGCAATATCCTACCTAGAATCAGCTATTACATGGATTATAATATGGTGTTTCTTTGAAGATAAACATCTAATTGTCTTCTGGACTCTGGGTGGACTATGGAGAGCTAGTTGGTTAAAGATAAAGATAGCCCTTATACCCATACTCCTCAGTAGTATTCTAATATATTTATTCTCTAAAGACCTAAATGTCCTACTATTGGGCGAAGAACACGCTCAGTCATTAGGAGTGAACGTAGACAGGTGTAGAAAAGTATCTTTGACACTCTCATCTTTGATGACAAGTACAGTAGTATCCTTTACAGGTGTTATCGGATTCGTTGGACTGATAATACCCCATATGCTAAGACTGATAGTAGGTCCGGATCACAGAATCTTAATTCCCTCATCAATTTTAGCAGGTGCTACTTTCCTGATATGGACAGATACCCTTGCTAGATGTCTCATGGAAATTCCAGTAGGTGTGGTAACTTCACTATTTGGAATACCATTCTTTCTACATCTTCTCATAAGGAGAAGGAGGGGAAGAGTATTCAGCTGAAAGTAGAGAAGCTGGTTTTCTACTACAGTGCTCAGCGTATTTTAGATAGTATAAATTTTTCAGCAAGAGAAGGAGAGTTCTTAGGAATAGTAGGACCAAATGGTTCAGGTAAGACTACACTCTTAAAAGTGATAAATGGTATATTAAAACCCAAAGTTGGAACAGTACTCCTATCCAATAGAGATATTTTTGAAATGGGTGAAAAGGAGAGAGCTAAAAACTTAGCCTCTGTGCCTCAGGATACCTATGTAAACTTCGACTTCACAGTATGGGATATAGTTATGATGGGGAGGTTCCCCTACTTAAGTAGGTTCCAATGGGAAAGGGAGGAAGATGAAAAGGTAGTCGAACATTGCATGAAGCTTACTAATGTCCTACACTTATCCGAGAGGAGGATCAGAGAGATTAGCGGAGGAGAAAGACAAAGAGTGATTATAGCTCGTGCACTTGCCCAAGAGCCCAAAGTTCTTCTACTAGACGAGCCCACTTCTAATTTAGATATAAGCTATCAAATTGAGATTATGGATCTACTTAGAAGTCTTAGTAAGGAGAAGGGAATTATCATATTGTGTGCAATACACGACTTAAACTTAGCTGCTAGATACTGTGATAGAGTAGTACTTCTTAATAAGGGGAGGATAGTCGCTATGGGTCCTCCTGAAAGAGTCTTGACTAGGGATAACATTAAGATAGCATACGGTATAGACGTGTGGATAGATAAACATCCAATAGCAGGTACCCTGTACATAGTTCCCCTGAAACCTGTCAGGGGGAGGTCTCAGTGAACATATACCACATAAGCTATACTCCTTACTTCTTAGGAGAGAGAATGGTAACCATATCATTTAGCGGATGTAATTTTAGGTGTATAGGATGTCTTAGGAAGAAAAGAGAAGGTGATATCTACGCGGATAGAGTGGAACATATAGAGTGGAGTCTTGAAAATATAATTAAAAAGATCAGAGAAATAAGACCTCATAGAATATATCTAGGTGGATATGAGCCTACATTAGATCCTGATCTAGTAAGTATAGTGAATAAACTCTCTAAACTAGATTCGCATATAGTCCTACTCACTAATGGAAGCCTTTTAAACAGGAATTACATTCACGAGCTATTAGAGGCTGGATTAAGAGAGATTATAATAAGCGTTAAGGCATTTGATCCCGAAAAACACCTGTACTATACCGGAAGATCAAATAAACCTGTTCTAAATGCCATTGAAGAACTAAGTAAAATAGAGGATCCCTATTTTAGATTCCAAGTGGAAACGCTACTTATTCCCGGAATCAATGATCCTGAAGATATTGAAAAACTAGCCATATTCATATCGAAACTTGATAGATCTATAAAACTATTTATAGAGCCCTGGATACCCGTAGTTGATACTTTTAGAGAGCCCTCAAAAGAGGAACTCATAGAAGCTGTCACGAGAGCCATGAGACATCTATACATAGTATCATATCATCCTCTATACTCAGAGATACTTGAGATGAGAAAGAGCAAGAGAAAAGCTATATTTATAGACATACTTCCGAGGAGGTGAATATCATTGAAACGCAGGATACCTTCTATAAGTCTTGCAGATCCCGCAAAATCAGTCCTTATAATCCTATCTGGTTGTAACTTTAATTGCAGAAGATGCATTACCATAGCTAGAAAGCCCATAGGGAGAGATCTCTCAGCAGAGGAGGTAGTAGAACTAACACTAAGAGCTAGTGAGTACGTGTGGAATAGCCTACCTGCAAAGGTGATAATAGGAGGGGGAGAACCCACTTTAAATTTTAACTACCTAGTAAAACTCATCAAATTATTCAAAAAATTATCTATTAATAACATTCAGATTAAAACAAATGGATACCTACTCAATAGATGGGCGATAAAGGAGTTAAAGCAAATAGGACTAACATCATTAGTAGTAGATTTTAAAGCCTTCACCGATAAAATTCATAAATGGTATACTGGTAAAAGCAATAAAAGAGTTTTAAGGACTATTAAACTACTGAATGACTATGGTCTGGAGTTCTCTATAAGGACGATACTCATTCCAGGAATAGTCGATATTGATGAGATTAGGAAAATATGCATATTTCTAAGCCATATCAATAGGTCTATCCCACTTAGAATCTATGGTTTCTCTCCTGAACACGCCAGAGAAAAGATATCTTACAGACCTTCAAGGAGCGAATTGCTAAGAGCCTACAGGGAGGCAAAGTTCTATTTAGATAATGTAAGAATAGGACCAGACCCCGAGACCTTCGCTTTTAAGTATATTGAATTTAGGGATGATAGTCTCTTAGAACGATATGCAAGGATAGATGAGGTCTCCAGGTCATTAAATAGGAACTGGAGTATTAAGGGCCTACCTATGAGCCTTATATTATCATCAAAGAGGGGGAAATCATGAGGATAATAAGTCTTTCTCCAGCTGTTACCGAGATACTCGTGAAGTTGGGATTAGAAGATGAGATAGTAGGAACTTCGTCCTTCTGTCTTCTATGGCTTACTGAGAAAAAGAAGATCGTTGGGAGCTATATTTCCATATCCTATAGCAAATTAAAAGAACTTAAACCTGACATAGTGTTCCTTCAATCCGGTGTTCAAGACCGTATATTTAGGGCACTCATAGATAAGGGATATAGAGCATACCTAATGCCATTACCTAGGAGTATCTATGGAATACTTCAGAGTATAACTGATGTAGGTTCTATAGTAGGTAGGTACTACGATTCTAAAGAGCTAATTTCTCGATTATTAGAAAAACTTGATCACCTTAGAGTTAATTTAAGTATGCCTCCTGAAGGTAGGTTAAAAGTATATGTTGAATATCTATGGCCAAACTGGTCATATACTACAGCAGGGGCACTCACATTCATAGACGATGGTATATGGTGGGCTGGAGGAATTAATATTTTTCATGAAAGAGTGGTAGGTTTCTTTACTCCAAAAACTCAAGAAATACTCTGTAAAAAACCTCAATTAATTCTAGTAAACATAGAACCTATAATGAAGATCTCTCTTCCAGTCTATCTTAAACGTCGTGGTTTTGAGAAAGTGAAGAAGATATTATTAGTAAAGGAATCCCGTGATATAAACCTAGCTCATCCTGGACCCTCATTCATAAACACAGTATTATGGCTATCTAAATTACTCAAAAACACTTATCTGGGTAAGTAAATATGGAACTGAAAACTGTTGAATGGAGTTTTGAAGGAATTAAAGCGGTAATAATTTATCATAGATTTAGAGGAAGCAAGTTAAAGACCTTACTCATAGAATTCCCAAAGAATGTACTTACCTTAAGTACGAAGTGTGGATTTAGAATGATAAGATACATATGTAATAACACTGTTCCTCGGGAATTCTGGAATCTAGTACACGAAGAAGAAGGACAGAGAGTATATTTAAAAGGAGTGTTCTCAACTCTAAATATTCCTCAAGAGAATAGCATAATACTCCTTACAGGAGTAGATATGGAAAATTTAGCAATGAGAGATGAAAGATTTGAGAATTTCCGAATCAGCGTCTTTGTAACAGCTGGAGTAGAGTCAAATGCCCTGAGAGTTGGAGTTGATAGAGCAGGTTATATAGAGGAAAATGGAGCATTCAAACACGTAGGAACGATAAACACTATTGTGATAACAAATGCATCTCTATCCATTCCAGCCTTTATTCGCGCGGTAGTTATAGCGACTGAGGCTAAAGTTATAGCACTTCAAGATCTGGATATAAGAAGTAGCTATAATCCCGACCTACAGGCTACTGGAACGGGAACTGATAACTTAGTAATAGCCTCTCTAGGAACAGGCCCTAAGGTCAACTATGTGAGTGGACATGTGAAAATAGGAGAAATAATGGCTAGGGCTGTAACTCTTGCGACTAAAGATGCCATAACTAAGTGCCACAGGGGAAATAGGAATGTACAGGACTAGGATATATCATGTAAGCTTTCATGAGGCATTAAGTTCAGTCTCCTTATTCTTCTATGGCTGCAACTTTACATGTAAGGGCTGTCTTAGAAGAGTTTACATGTACGATTGTCATCTAAGTGAGATTCCTAAAACCAGTAGATTGAACTTCCTGACTATAGATAAACTAATAGAGATTCTTGAGAAAACTGAGCCCAAGATAGCACTATTTGAAGGATGGGAACCTACACTAGATCCCATGCTTGCTGAGATAGCTGATTCTATTAGGAACAATGAAATACGTACTATACTATTGACTAAT
>CAZFTG010000044.1:0-11026 GCA_964522205.1 uncultured Thermoproteales archaeon | reverse complement strand
CCATCAGTGTCAGTATCTTCCACCCCTCCTTCCATCCATATCTCTGTAGTATTATCTCATACATTCTCGTATTACTAGTACTCATCGTAGGATCTGCTATGCCTAAAGCCGGCTCTCCGTACTCCACTAGTGGTTTTCCTATGGTAGGCGATGCCAATTCTTTCCAACTACTCGGCACTGGTAATCCGTAGTCCTTAAGTCTATCGTGATTTACTGTAAACCCAAAGCTAGCAATAGCTGCTGCCACCCAGTATATCTTACCATCTCTTCCTATTCTCTTCATAGGCGTTCCCGCTATTTCATCAGGTATTTGAGCTACTGCTTCGAGAACTTCCTTAGAGTCGAGGGGTGCTAATAGTCCTTCTTGATATAGGTAGTCGAATAGTGTAGGTCCTCCTCCCCATGCCACGTCAGCTTTTCCTCCCTCTATGTAATTCTTCCATAGTCCGGGAGGGATTACTATAGTTCTTATCTCGACAATATTGTACTTCTTAGCTAGTTCTGATTTTTTAAACAATTCCCTGGCCTTCATTAGAATATCTGTAGGGTGCCGTGAAATTATCCTAAGTTCTACCTCGGGTGGCTTCTCTTCTGGAGGAGGAGATGGTCTCATAAAGATAAAGGCTAGAATAGTACTAGCTAGGACTACTATACTAATTATTATAATAACTACTAGTATCCTGCTTATCCCTGATTTGTCCATATGCCCACCATTCTTGAAATGTCAGACTAATATAAAACTTGCATGTTTAGTAAGTGCATATTCCTACCTATCATACTTAAAGCTAGAGGAACGTAATGTAAAAATATACTTAGAACTGAGAATTTACTGAAAGGTGAAACTATGAGTAGAGGACTGAGAATTGTTACTATGGCTATAACCATAATAGCGCTTTTAATCTACACTGTACCAATAAGTGAGAGCGCTCCAGTGGGTATACCAATATTAATAGACTTATCTCATGGTCAACCTCCTTCAGGAATAGAGGTTATCATGAGAATGGTACCAGAAGCACAGTGGTACATTCTAGTTAAAACTGAGGAGAGTAAAGAGGCTTTAAGTCCAATTATCAAGTCCCTAGCTCATGGAATTATAGTAGGCGACTTCGCTACAATTGACCTGAAAAAGTATAAGATAGAGATGATAATAATAGGCCAACCTCAAGCTCTATTTACACCAGATGAAGTAGCTACTATTGTAACATGGTTTAATAAATATCCAAATAGGGCCATATGGGTTGCTGCTGATAGTGATTATCCAGCACTAGGGAGTGAGACCTCTCAGCAAGCTGTAAATATTATATTAGAGGGGCTAGGAGCTAGTCTAAGAGTTGACTATGTATCGATAGATGACCATGAAAGTAACGCTTTAAAGCCCTATAGAGTATTGGCCTTTATAAAACCAGATCCGGAGGTCTCAGTACTAGGATATGCATGCGAAAGAGTGTTGTTCCATGGTCCAGGAGCAATCTCATGGGTTGATGAAGCTGGTAACTGGCATAAGCTAACTAGAGAGAGTAAACCGGAGAACGCCTATGTAGTAGCAATCACCTCGACTAAGGGATTGGTTGCCGAGCACCAAGCTGAACCTAAGGGAATAACAGGAAAAGCATATACACCAGGAGAGGAAGGAGTATTCACATTAATGGGTATAGAGCTTGTTAAAGTAGGAAAAGGTTACGGAAGAGTCATTGTCTCTGGTGAAAGTCCCTACGGTGGATATCAACCTCTTACTACATGGATGTACTATGGCTTTAGAATCAGTGGACCCCAGTTTGTCAGGAACGTAATCCTATGGGCTACAGGGTATATGGGAGAACTTGGAGCTATAGAGACCATAATGACAGCAGTAGATGAAAGATTAACATCCATGCGAAATGAACTTGAAAAAGTGAAAAGAGAAGTTAGTGCTACAGTAGGCGGTGTCAGCTCTGCGGCATACCTGGGCACAGGTATAGGAATCATTGCTCTGATAGTAGCCATAATAGCTCTGGTAATGGCTACTAGAAGACCTAAATAACTTTTTTATCTCAATTATCCCTTTAAAGTGAGGGATATTTTAATAGCCTTATGTAGTGGGCCCGGGGGGACTTGAACCCCCGACCTCGGGGCTTCTGCTCTCCCGCGCTTCCTGTTCTCGATAATGTCAGGCGGGCGTCATAGCCGCTAGACCACGGGCCCTACTCATCTACTTTCCTTCTTCTCTACTGTAATTTTGATATTCCTTATACTTATTAAATTGTTGGTATTGTATACTGCTCTCCTTCGACTCTTCTTCTGATGATATATACTCTCCTCGTAGCTTTCTAAGTTTTCTACTAGCCTGTTCTAGTAATGGTATTCTTGTAATATAGTTCTTAGGTCTTATTCCGAAATCATCGACTATATATTCTTCTCCTGCTATCATAACTCTTAACCTACCTCCACTATCAACCTTTACATACTCTACCTCTACTCCTGAACTTATTACCTTGCTCAAGGTCTTCAAGTATTTTACATTTAGTTCTACATCTTTTTCTCCAGGATTGGGAATAGTGAATGCTAATATTACTAGGAGTACGCCTATTATTATCATCATAGGTCCTATGAGCCCACTCATCTTCAGTAGTAACCTACCTATTCCGGGTACTTTAAAGACAACTTTACCCACTATTTCACTTCTTGTGAGATACCAAGGATCGGGAGTTGGATTGCCATCCCCTTTAGTCAGGTATACTTCCTTATGATCATTATGCTTAATCTCTACAATCCTATGTACACATAATCTGTTACTTGGATCTACAAATACCACTATATCCCCTACTTGTATTTCTGAAGTATGTTTATCTACAATAATTATATCACCAACATTAAGGTAAGGAGCCATACTATTTGAGGATACTATTATGACAGAGTATTTCATATAGAATATAATTACTGGGACAAGTATTACAACTAGAAAAAGTGCGGGCTTAAGCATGCCCCTTGCTTTCATTCTAGCTACACCTTAACTACCCTTATGGTCAGTGATTTACTACTGAGGATCTGCCCCATATCAAATACTACCTTAGCATATTCGTTTTCACTAGGATCTGAATCAGATGCTATGAATACTGTACCTATTAAACTCTCTCCGATGAAGAACTCAACTTTGTATACTGTGTTTGCAGGTGTAAAGTTTGGTTTTACACGTACTTCTACCTTGAGATAATAGTGACCTGAATTCACCCCTGGAGTAGCTATTGGTGCTGAAGTTGACATAACTACTGGCTCAGTAATGTTAGTTCCCTTAGGTGTAAAGCCACCTACTGGTGCTGTGAAAGGTCCCTCCACATTAACTGTGAGCTCCTCAGTTACCTCCAATACTACTCCACTATAGCTAGCATACCTCATGAAAAATACTCCTGGACCATAAGCGAGTAGTGATGTCCCTATGACTATTAGCATTACCGCTACAGCTAACAGTACATACTTTAACATATCTAGTTACCAGAAGAAAAAGTGAGGTAGTACAATAAGTATGTAATACTTAATTTAAAGATAGATTAGCCATATATAATACATTCCTATGCTCCACATATCATATTTTATATTAAACTAATTGGAAGGAGTTTGTTCTTCTCTTTTAGTAGGTGCTCGTACTACTATCTCCTTTGGATCCATGCTCTTCCATTCTATGATGAAACCCTTTTCTTCAAGAAGGCTGATTACTTCTTCTTTACTCATGCCGAATTTCTCTAGATTGGCTATTATATTAGCCAGCTTGTCCATCTTTATGCTTTCAAGGTAACTATGAATCTCTGGAATTACTCTAATCTTTCCTTTTCTTCGAACTTTAGTATGTTTTTCCTCCTTCTTTGTTTCATGTTCATATTCCCTTAATTTCAGATATACTTCTACTGCTGGAAGTCTTCCCTTATACAGGATGATATCTTTAAAGGGTATTTCCTGAAGTTTAGAACATGATAGTTTCTCATCCACCGCTACTATCATATTCACATTTCTAAGCTTCTTTAACTTCCTGATCTTCCTCTCCAAGTACTCCTTAGTCCAGAACCCCACTATTTCCAAGTATACTGTGTTACCGTCCTTAGTGAAGGAGAAATCAGGTATTAGTATACTCTTTCCCACTACAAGTGGTTCGGGCTCTCTTTTTATGGTCCATCCAGAGCCCAGAGTTTGGAAACGCTTGTAGAATGTCCTCTCTACATCACTATCGTACTCTAGGTACTTTAGCTCTACTCTTGGAAATAGGTAAGAAAATCTATCTGTCAAAAAGAAATTGTATACTCTACCTCGTCTTCTCACCTTAGCTCTTATTTTCCATCTTTCAGCCATGATTAAATAGGGTAGTACTTTTGCAAGTCTAGTTCCATAACGCTCTGTCTGCTTTATCGCTGATATGGGTCCGTCTATGTACAGCCTTATGTCATGATCTAATCTTTCAGCAGTATACATCAACCCCATCCTCTTCACATTGAAGAGAATTATTTTTGTACATGTTCCTGTAGCTCTTAGATCTACGATAATATCGAGTGCTTTGAAGAGCAATGTCTGTGTTAATGCTAAATTGTACTCCTTGAGAAGGTCACTAGCTTCGATATTACTAAATCCTTTGAGTATTTCCTCTTCTTCATGTACAGAACTGATAATCCTGAGAACTTCGCTAGGGTCTAACTTGTATTTTTCAGCTATGCACTCTAGCACTTGTTTACGTTCTTCCTCGTCTAATACAGATCCCTTAAACATTTTCGTTACTTCACTAAACAGTTCTAACCTCATCTTGAGGGGATCTACTCGTGTAGTAGGCCTTTGGAATTCTGCTTTTCTTAGTAGAATGTGGATAAGGGCTCTAGCGAATCTATAATCACATCCTAATCTAAATGCTTCCTCCTCTATCTCTTTCAATATTTTCTTTAACTCTCCCTTTCTATATCCTATATGCTCCTTAAAAGTGTAGATCAGTTCGTCTGCTATGAAGATCTCATGATCTTTAAACATAGAGTAACGAGGAAATATCGTGCTTCCCCTAGTTTTTGCTATTAGCAGGTTTATCGGTAACACTATCCTCACCCAATTCCCTCTTTCTCCTCTTGGAGATCTTAATCTCTTTAGTCCCTGAAGTCACCAGTTCATAGAGTATAGCTTTTCCTCTTTTTGGTCTTAGTACTCTTCCTAATCTTTGGATATATTGTCTCCTACTACCGGTTCCACTTAGTACTATGGCCACGTTTGCATCAGGAACATCTACGCCTTCCTCTAGTACTCTACTCGTTACTATGACCTTGAAGTCCCCGTTTTTGAACCCTCTTAATATAAGCTTTCTCTCTTCACTATCAGTCTTATGAGTTATCTCTGGAACTAGGAATTCTTCTGAAATTCTCCTTACCATTTCATTGTCTTCAGTAAATATTATAATTTTATCACCCCTATGCTTTCGAAGTAATTCCCTCAGTACTTCTATTTTTCCTCTTGCGTTGAATGCTATTCTCCTAGCCTCGTGCCACGCTAGTAGTGCCTCTCTTAATTCTCTATTGATTGCACTCTTCATTATTAGTTTTTCAAAGTCTCTGATGGTTTTGAGCTTTATTCCATACTTCTCGAAACATCTATTATAGCTATCTACAAGCTCTCTGTACTTCTTTCTTTCCTCTTTAGTGAGTCTCACTCTTATTGTAACTATATCGAAGTCTGCGAGGTACCTTCCCGATAGATCTTTTGTAGATCTTCTATATACTACAGTACCCGTGAGGTATGGTAGATCTTCATGTAGACCATCTTCTCTCTCAGGTGTAGCTGTCAGTCCTAATCTATATGGTGCTGCACTCAGTTCTGCTATCTGTCTATAACCACTACTCGGTAGGTGGTGTACTTCATCAAATACTAGTAGCTTGAATTTATTACCGAGTATCTCTGCATTTATGTAAGCAGAATCGTATGTAGAGATTGTTATAAATCCTATATCGTGTCTACCACCGCCATATCTTCCTATAGTTGTTCTAAAATACTCTCTTATTTTCACTTCCCATTGATCCATTAGATCTAGTGTAGGGACTATTATAAGTGTAGGGCACTTGTGGTATTCTATAGCTGCTAATGCCACAATTGTTTTTCCTGCTCCTGTTGGGAGCACGACTACTCCCCGGGATCCCCTCTCTAACCATCTGTTTAGCGCCTCTTTTTGATAATTCCTTAGTCTTAGCTTGAGCCTTGAGTAGAGGCTTCCTCTAACTAGGTCGAGTACTTTATCCACTACTTTATAGCCTTTGCCCGAAAAGTATCTCAATGTTTGTGGATAGTATATTGCCAAGGCTCTAAATTTCCCTATCCTTTCATCAAACTTAAAAAAGTAAGGTACTGAAAGAGGAGTATTGGTTTCTAGTACTATAGTACCTCTATCGTAGAAGAGCTTAATATCCATCAGAGTAGGTATGGTAAGTATCCTATTAAAGTATATCGAATAGACGAGAGCACTTCATCTACGAAAAATATATACGTTTTGATCATATTTTCTCGATAGCCGCGGTAGCTCAGCCTGGTGGAGCACTGCCCTGGTAAGGCAGGGGTCCCGGGTTCAAATCCCGGCCGCGGCTTCACTAAAATCTGATCTAAAGATCTACCTTCAGACTTTAGTATGATCTCTTTAAGAAAAGTAGTTT
Source organism: uncultured Thermoproteales archaeon (assembly GCA_964522205.1). Lineage (GTDB taxonomy): Archaea > Thermoproteota > Thermoprotei > Thermofilales > B20-G17 > B20-G17. Next base: position 4,388 of record CAZFTG010000044.1, on the reverse strand, counting down.
AATGGTTTTGTATTACTTCATCAGACTTCTTTAGCTATATAAATAGCAAGGGAGACAACTAATATTATGAGGATTATGATTATCAGCGCAGGTATAAGCATAAGACTCCTATACTTACTGACCTCCTCCTGGAGGGTCTCATAGGACCTCCTGAGATCTTCCAATTCCTCTTTAGTAGCTTCTAATTGAGATTTTAGATCTTCATTTTCCTTTTTCAGTTTTTCCATTTCTTTTACTACCTCATCGTATAGTATTTTCCATTTTCCAACATCTGTTACTATTGTGAGATTGATATCTCCTACTACTCTAACTTCTCCCTTCCATACTTTAGATCCATAGTATACCTCGATAGTGTAGTTTCCTGGAAGCATAGACCTAAATTCTACGGTTCCATTTTTATTAGTATACATTAAGCTGTCTACTGGACCATACACTCTTACCTCAGCACTCTCTATAGGCCTCTTACCATAGTCTAAGACCCTAATCGAAATAGAGTATGCTGCATAGTATATATCTAGTGACTGATAAATATCTACACCATGTACACTGTGGTTATAGTAGAGTATGAATATATAGCCATCAGTAGTATTCACTACAGTGTAATCTAAGCGCTTTCCATCTAGCATGAATAATACCTTATCTAGGGAGGAGTTATACGCCCTTAGTAGTCCTTCTGGTATATACACGTTCATTACTCCTTTTGTTCCTGCATATCCTGTGATATTTGCCGATATCCTACGCTCCTCTGCTATAGCTCTTATAGATAGGCTAGTAGAATTTGATACTGCAAGCACCTCAACTACTCCATCACCTGGTAGTTCTTGCTCTGTACGCTCTACTTCCTCCTTTATTACAAGTGTGACTACGGTACTTGTAGCTCCTAGGTTATCTCTATCTCCTTTCCATGAGGACCATACCTCTATGACACCTGTAAAGTTCAGTAGTAGTGATACTGTGTATACTCCTTTTTCATCTGTCAGAACTCTTCCTATTTCTTTAGCTACTCCCTCTCTTCTCATAGTTACAGTAACACTAACGTTACTGTGTAGAGGTACTATAGTGCCTCTTATAGTTAGAGTCGTACCCTTTTTAGGAAGTGGTGGTTCTATCGATATTGTTATTGTACTCTTCCTCCCTGCTACATATACTGCACGTTCACTTTTTGCTCCTCTATACTCTTCATTACCAGTCCAGGTAGCCTTCACTCTCCACGATCCGTATACATCGGGAGTGAAGTGAGTATGGAATCCTCCAGTCGAGTTTGTCAATACAGTGTACGTGAGTACTACGCCCTCTGGACTCGTACAGACTATAGTTACATTGGCATTCTCTATATCTGGATCTATATCTCCTTCGATTAGTATGGCCTCTCCTACATATACTTCTGAGGGGGTTGTAATCAGTGTAATCACACTAGCTTTTCTAGCTGGGAGCACTCTAAGGGTCTTCTTTACAGTAGCTCCTTCAGTATCCTCATCACCTGGCCAGTTCGCTATGATCTTCCAAAAGCCAGTAGTATTTGGAATGAATGTATAGAGGAACTCTCCATTTTCATTGGACATTACTGATGTTCTGAAGGATGTACCATCAGGTTTTATTATTACTATTATAACCTCGGCTTTATGTGGGGGTTCTATTCTTCCAGTTATATTAACTCTACTCTCTACCTCAGGTAATGCAGGTATTATATCGACTGTTATCTCACTCTTCTCCTTAGAGGGAGGAGATGGAGGCGGAGGGGGAGGAGATGGAGGAGGAGCTTCAGACTTTTTAAGCGTTAAATCTATTCTCTTTGATCCCTCTGTTGGTTTTGCTGTAAAGCTCTTACTCGCCTCATAATCCCCTTTCTTAGCTTTTACCGTTATAGTCTGTTCTTTAGTTATAGTTATCGTAATTTGGTACTTACCATCACTACCAGTAGTAGCTGAGGCAGTTGCTTCCTCACAGGTCACTGTGACCGTAGCCCCTTCTGCTGGTGTAGTACCGTCAGGCATGTATACATAGCCGTAAATTACATATGGAAGACCCTGGGCTACGATTTTGTACTGTCCCACTATTATTGATGTTAATACGAGTAAGGCTATAAATATGGATAGACTTTCCTTAATTATCTTCATGGTTTTGCCCATTCTTTATTCTCATTCATATATATAAGTACTACTTCTCCTCTTCTCAGCTTAAAATTATGATCTTCAGAGCTGAATTCTGGTATATAGACGATGTACTTCTGTTCTTCTGAATTCCACTTAGCTAATAACTTGCACTCTTTACCCACGGATTGGGCAATCTCCTTGGCGGTAATCTCTTCTCTATCCCATCCTACCAGATTCCAACCCTTCTTAAGCTCAATACTATCTATCTTAATAAAGGTTCCATTTAATTCTATTGAAAATTCTTCATTAGCATATATGAAGTATCCGTATTCGGGTTTAATTTGGAAATTATATTCCTCAGAACTGAAGCCCGGAATATATGTCATGAACTTTTGTTTACTGGAATCCCACATAGCTATCAACTTGCAACCATCGCCAAGGTAGTTGGCTAGGTCTTTTGCAGTATACTGATCTCCCAGAGAGATAGATATGGATATTAAATTCCAACCTTTTTTAATCTCTAATACCAGGCTATTGAAATCCTCCTCTAGCGTCTTAAAGTTCATCTCAGGACTCTGAGTCGTCTCTCCCTTCGTACTCGAAACTACAACGAAGTAGTAGGTGGTATTGGCCTCTAGGTTATCTAGTCTTATACTATGGTGTTTAGTTAATATAGGATCGTACTTCTGATATTCATACTTTCCTGGTATCTTTCCATACTTTACTAGAGAGTCGGCTTCTTTATTAGTTTGCCATGATATTACCGCTGAAGTCCTACTCACGTGTACCTCTACTAGAAAGACTGTTAGAGGTGGTTCTACTCCTCCGATTGGTAAAATTACGTGTCCACTAGATGTATACAAGTACTTGTCTCCAGCAACTATATCGTTAGAGGATATAGTATACAATTCGTCTACTATCTTCATCTCTTTAGGATTAGATATATTGACTGCATAGAATCCCCAGACTGCTACTCTATTAATGGTATATGCTATATTTCCAAGAACTGCAAGAGCGGATCCACCAGCTTTTACAGATCCTATTATCTTGGGGTTTTTCACGTCTGATAGGTCAACTGCATAGAGATAACCTGCTTCACTTGATACAAAGGCAATATTACCCACTACTTTGATAAGATGACCATCCCCTAATCCGTTATATAGGCTTATCTCAAGGATACTAGCTATTATAGTGGGATCATTCTTGTTTGAGACATCGATAATAAAGAATCCTTTATCTCCACCTCCTAATAGGTATCTATCCTTGTACATAGCGTATACTCCCGCACCACTTCCAAGACCTAAACTCTTATCGAAGATAAGCTTTGGATTCTTAGGATCTGAAATATTGTAGATTTTTAGCCCTCCTATGTATAGGAAGTCGTCATGAATCACTATGTTCCCACTTACTGAAGGTCCATAGTCCCAGACTACGAGTTTAGGGTTTTCAGGATCTGATATTTCTATAACTGAAAGACCCGCCCAGCATCCTGCTACAAAGAGATAATTGTCCTTAATAGCTATTCCAGTATTCCTACCGGCATTCTTTACAAGGGCTATATGTCGGGGATTGGTGGGATCACTTACATCTATAATCCATACTCCTTCATTATGCGCTCCTATGAATACATATCTATCTTTTACTGCAATACTATCACCTCCTCCAGGAGTGGGTATTACTACAACCTTTTTTGGATTCGACATATCTGTTACATCTACTACCCCCAATCCTAGCGTATTAGCAGAGAGGAAGACGAAATTTCCATAGGATAATGATGCTACGAAGATACCTTCTTCATATCCAGGAAGAATCCATACGTCCTTTACTACAGCTATATTCCTCGGGTCTGTTATGTTCACTATATCGAAACCTTGATATCTTTGGGATATGAATGCATAGTTTCCAAATATCTTTATATCATTATAGTTATAAGTTGACCCTTTAGTATCTATCATTCTACAAATCTCCTTAGGTTTTGTAGGATCACTCACGTCTATTACGTGCACACCTCTATGATAGTTGATCAAAAATACGTAATTTCCCTTAGCAGCGACACTAGAGAAACCAGAATGTCCACTAGCCAGTTCTTTGGGTAGAAACCAATTTCCTACTACGCGTGGTTCCACTGGATTGGTTACATCAATTATTACTAGTTCTTCCCATCTGGGTACATACAAGTAGTTGCCAGATAGATCGATTCGTCTTACATCTCTAAAGTCTATTTCGGATACTATAGTGGGTGATGATTTATCCGAGATATCTATTATCTTTATTCCGGGTTCATAGGGGTTCGGA
>CAZFTG010000043.1:0-11156 GCA_964522205.1 uncultured Thermoproteales archaeon | reverse complement strand
AGGCACTTAAAATCTACAAACACCCATCAATACCTATGAAAAATGAAACTGTTACGCTAGGCACTGCTATATGATTACATATTTCACTACACTCCTAGACCTCTTAAGTCCCAGTACTTCTATGAGAGTGTTTTTAGATAATCTTCCCTCCTTACGTAGATCTATTATTTTTTCAGCTAATTTAGGACCTATACCCGGGACTCGAAGTAAATCCCTTTTAGTTGCACTATGTAGATCTATTGGATAGAGTTCTGAGTTCCTCTTAGCATATTCCTTCTTTATATCTCTAACTGGAGGTAGCATTCCTCTCTCATCTAACAGAGAGAGGACTTCTTCTAATTTAAAACCATAATCTCTGAACAGGAAGAATACTTGGTATAAGAGTGTAGCTCTGTGTTGTGGACATGGAGGGTTCCTCTCTAAAGGTGTACCTGGTATAGGTTCAAAAGGACTATAGTATATACGTCTTAACTTTAGTTTTGAAATAAGTTCATATGTAGCCCTTATCGTACTTTCATCAGTCTCTCCTACACCTACTATCACCTGAGTGTCTATACCAGCTCTAAGTACACCATCAACTCTAAGTTCTCTCCAAGTATTGTAACACTCTTTGAGAACGTCTAGTAGATCTAGTTTATAGTCTCCTTTATCAGGAGCTATCTCATAGAATACAGATGGATCCATACTCTCTAGGTTAACTCCTATCCTATCAGCAACTTCAGTAGCCTCCCATACTAGGTATTTAGGCGTACCAGGCATTAATCTTAAATGTATATAACCCTTAAAACCTCTTTCACGTAGTAGTCTAGCAGTTTCAACTTCATTCTCAACTACTACTTCGGGATCTGAGTACACACTAGAGGATAAGAATAAACCCTCTATCAGCCCTTTCTTCCAGAGTCTTAGTGTAATCTCCACTAGTTTCTCTATATCCCAGTTTTCTCTGGGAACAATTCTTCCTTTCCTTAGAGCACAGTACTTACACTCATTCTTACATATTGAGGATAGTAGTGTTTTTATTATTGGAACTCTTCTTCCACGAGCACTCGCACTATATATGGGTACTCTACATCTATCCCATTTAGACAACTCTATTAATATCCTGCTATATTTTCCCATATATCTCAGGTATAGGGTCTTAAAGGAGTATAATATTGCTTACCTTCAAGTTTATTCCTTATTGACTAGTTTTATTCTTAAAGATAAAATAGAGTGCATTCAAAATGTTAGAAAAGACCTTTTTCCATGGACATTTTAATCGTAGCTCTTAGTTGATCCTCTAATGGTTTAGGTAGTTTCATTTCAGAAGGATCAAGAAATCCTCTTACTATTAATGCAGTAGCTTCTTCAGGAGTAAAGCCTTTACTCATTAGGTATAGTAGTTGTTCTTCAGCTATCTTTCCTATTGAAGCTTCATGATGAAGTTCTGCACTTCTACTGATACCTCTAAGTTCAGGTATAGCTCTTATGGAGGCCTTATCACTAACTATAATACCGTTACACTCTAAGTGAGCTTTTACATTAGATCCCTTTCCTACAGCTTTCAATCGAACATTAATGTTAGATTCCTCCATGGCTACAGCCTTAGAGATAAGCCTAGCACTGCTCCTCTCTCCTTGAAGATATACAGCTTTGCCTATGTCTATATCGGTATTATCATTGCCTATGACTATGCTCCTCATAAAGGTAGTCGCCTCTTCCCCTCTAAGTATTACTGTTGGAAAGGCTTGGACACTTGCCCCCCCTCTTAATAGTACATAGTTACTTATGAACTCCCCTCCTCTCTCTACAATAACTCCTTTAAGAGGTCTTACATGAACTCGAGGAGGCCATGAGTGAATCATAGTGTACACTACTCTAGCCCCCTCTTTTACGAAAATTTCAGTTAAACCTGCATGGAGAGATCCAACAGTATGGGTAAGTGCAGTACAACCGGTTAATATATGTACTTCAGAGTAAGGCTCTGCTATAAGTATGTTATGGGGAAGTTGAGCGTATTTAGATGATGCTACTAGGAAACAAATCTGTATAGGAGTTCTCAGTCTTCTCCCCTCTTTTACATGTACGAAAAATCCTCCTCTACTATAGGCAGCATTTATAGCGACTAGTTTGTTGAGTGATATGGGAATAGCCTTGAACCAGTAGTCTTTTAAGTACGAATACTTCTTAACGGCATCCTCTACACTTTCAATAACTACACCATTTGGTATGTTCTTTTTATATTCACGGTACACTATATCTGCATCTATTTGAATATTAGGATTCCTACCTGGTACACTCATTCTATTCACTATTCTCCTGATTTCAGGGGGTAAATCATCTATTATCCCTACTTCATACCATTTTTTAGCTTCATATAAAAATTGATCTAGATCTATGTGTAGTCCATATTTAGGATTTGGAAGTCTATCTATTAAATTCATTGCAAGTTCTCTTTTCTCTCTTAACCAGTTTGGCTCATGAGACATCGCATACCCCCTTCTCTATACATCCATATCCACATTTCTCTATAATTTCTACAATCGAGGCATCACACTTCTTCACTTGGCCCTTAATCAATACATATACTGAGTCAGTGTGTACTTCTCGAAGAATTAACCTATAGTGTGTTATCAGTAGTACTGCAACTCCTTCACTTAACATAGTTCTTATGGCATTAGATATGAGCTTTAGCGAATCTACATCTACCCCTGAATCTGGTTCATCGAGTATAGCCACTTTAGGTCTTGATATGAGTACTAGAGCGACCTCAATCCTCTTCCTCTCTCCACCTGAAAATCCAACATGTAGATCACGATCGAGTAGTTGAGGATCTATGTTGAGTATTCCAAGTACTTCTTTTACATACTCTCTATCAACCCCACTTTTCTCAGCGAGTAGGTTTAGTAGATCTCGTAGTCTGATACCCCTAATTTCCGGTGGAGATTGGTGAGCTATGGATATTCCCCTTCTAATCCTCTCATACAGTGGTAGTTTTAGTATACTTTCGCCTTCTAGGAGAATATCTCCACTCATTACTTTGTACATAGGATTTCCTATTATCGCCATAGCTAAGCTGGTCTTTCCAGAAGCATTAGGACCCATTAAGACCTTGACCTTTCCTCTATCTAGCTCTAGGTTTATATCCTTTAGTATAGTTCTTCCTCCAACGGCCACGCTTAGGTCTACGATCTCTAGAATGGGCATGTTCTCATCCTCTTAGTATTCTTTTAAACCTCTCCATCATGCTTTTGGATACAAAGTATACACTATCAGAAGGCGTTCTTCCATATATTTTTGTGAGCAAACCTTTATCCTCAAGTTCGCTTAGAACCTTGGCAATGCTTCTCACGAAATTCCTACTATTATTACCTATCAGTTCAGCTATTTCCATAGCATCGATGTATACTCCATCTCTTGTTACCTTTAGTAATCTCACTATAGCCTTACTAACTTCTCTTCTCATATCCAATTCCAACACCTACTACGTGATCAATCGCTTAAAGTTAAGTATTTCTATACCCTATCATAACCATGAAGTTCAGGACAAGAAGAGAGTTAGGTAAGTACATAGAGATCGTAAGCTCTAAAAATAGTGATTTAGAACTGCTAAGCTATGGTGAACTATTACTAGATAATGGCTTAGAATATGATATGAATACACTGGAGAATGAATTCATAGTCTGCAGCTATTCGGGAAGAGCTATAGTAAAGGTTGAAGGAAGTGAGTATGAATTGAGTGATCATGACATGATATACTTGCCTAGAAGGTGTAGAGTTAAGTTCGTAGGAGTTGAAAGAGTAAATCTCGCTCTGAGTAGTGCACCAAGTACTATTGATGGAGACCCTGTGTATATAGCATTCAAGGATGTTATTGAAGATAAGAAGAGACACAGGATAGTAGGTGAGGAAAGTTGCCTTCGAGAAGTCTTCAATGTAGTAGATGAGAGCATCAGAGCATCTAGATTACTAGCTGGGTACACTTGGGTAAAGCCTGGTAACTGGTCCAGCTGGCCACCCCATGATCACGGAGATTCACTTGAAGAGTTTTATGTATTCTATAAATTACCTAAACCAGGATATGGGATCCAGTTTGTCTATACAGATCCTAAGGATAGAAGATGCTATATTGTGGAAGAAGGGGACATAGTAACTATACCTAGAGGCTTTCATCCTAATGTAGTAGCACCAGGTTTTGAGATGAGGTATCTATGGGTACTAGCCGCTAGAAGACCTATAGTAGATAGGAGATATGGAAAATGGATTTATGAGTTTTAATTTTTCTATACTAGCTAGCTACAATTAAAATTATAAATATATTTCCGTTTTCATCGATCATATCCTCTACATGTAAGTAGAAGTACTGGTATTTTCTAAGGTCATCTTCATAACCCTTAAGCATACTTTGAATAATCCAAGAGGATATTAAATGTATGAATGCACTGGGACAATACTCTACTGGTAGAGTGTAGCCTATAACTACACCTTCTTCGTATCTACTAGGTAGTGGTGGAAGTTTATCGTAAAACTTTTTAGCTATCTTAAGTGCATAGTTTCTAAGTCTAGGATCAAGATTATAGTGTTTATACATCTTAAGGAACTCTGTTATCAAACATCTCCTGAGCTCATCTAAAGGGGGCTTTTTAACCTCAGTATTCATGCTCACCTCGTTTACCGATACTGTATCATTATTTTTATCCACTTTATATATCCTAATCGACTTTATGTTGTCCTGTAAAATACGCTTAGACCTACTAATATAGATACTCAATGGTATAGGAGGTAGATGTTGATCCAGTACATAGAGTTCATTTCCAATCATTACTGCTACAGCTACGTGATCTTCGTACTCAAGGTCGATATCAAGTACATAAATAGGCTTTACTCCTGCACATATCAGCAGTGCTGAGGTCAGGAGAGCATAGTCTGTACATATCCCTTTTCTGAGTCTTAATGTTTCCTCAGGACTTTGATATCTTCTATCTTCTTCTTTAGCCTTTGTCTTATTGTACTCTATCTTCTCATCTATCCACTTAAGGATGTTCCATACAGTCTCAACTTTAGTGGTTCCTTTTAATTTTAGCACTAGACTCTTACAAGATCTCAGGTAGATATCACATAACCCTCCCCTTATAGCACTTTTCAGGTCACTCCTTCTCCAGTCTGCAAGAGGATCAAGACCGTGCAAATATTCAAAGCCATCTGAAAGTTCATCAAGATCTGTATCCGAAAGTATGGGATTTGTTCCTACGGTTAATTCAAGATAAGTTGGTAGTTCATCTTCATCTATATCGGTAACCAATATTATAGAGATACTGATGATTATCACTAGTAGCAAGAGAACCATCAACTTGCTGCCTGCCTGTAATTCGATCCTCCTCGTACGATGTCACCTCATATCTTTAGTATATTAATGTACTTATAAACATGTTTAATGATCATATTAATCTATTTAGTGATAAGAAAATAGGTAAAGCATCTTATTAATATCGTAAGATAAACTCCAATGACTACTTAGCTATCAAATAATTATATTTATCAAGACTAGTGGACGTTGCTGAGATTTACCCATGTCCATAGGTTCTCATCTTTGCCTATTAAGCCGCTGTTCACTACCAGTAAAAATGTTTATATTAACGCCTAAGGTCTTTATGGAGGGCATATGTCTAGGGAATTCGAGCCTTATCTAGCTTTTGTACAAAAAGACTATACTCCAGATCCTGAAGAGGATGTTATAGTAGTATTTAGAACTACTCCTGCTAAAGGATTCTCCATAGAGGATTCAGCTGGTGGTATTGCAGCGGAGAGTAGCGTAGGTACGTGGACTACATTATACCCATGGTACTCTAAGAGGAGATTAGATAGACTAATGGGCAAAGCATATGAGTTCATAGATCTAGAAGATGGATCCTATATTATCAAAGTAGCCTACCCTCTAGAGCTATTTGAAGAGGGTAATCTACCGGCTTTTCTATCCTCAGTAATCGGTAATGTATTTGGAATGAAGAGAGTTAAGTATCTAAGAGTTGAGGACATATACCTACCGCATGACTTCATAAAATATTTCAAGGGACCCTCTAAGGGCATTAGTGGTGTTAGAGAGATTTTCAAAGTCTATGATAGACCTATTGTAGGAACAGTACCTAAGCCTAAAGTGGGATACTCTCCTGAGGAAGTAGAAAAACTTGCTTATGATATCTTATCCGGAGGATTAGACTATATTAAGGATGATGAAAACCTAGCCAGTCCTAGCTACTGTAAATTTGAAGCACGTGCAAAATCCATAATGAAAGTAATAGATAGAGTGGAAAATGAAACGGGAGAGAGGAAGGCATGGTTCGCTAACATAACTGCTGATATTAAAGAGATGGAGAGGAGATTAAAATTGGTAGCTGACTATGGTAACCCCTACATAATGGTAGATGTGGTGATAGTAGGTTGGGCAGTATTAACGCATATTAGAGACTTGGCAGAAGAGTATGGTCTAGCAATACATGCTCATAGGGCCTTTCATGCTGCCTTTACTAGGAATCCCTATCACGGTGTCTCCATGTTCACTCTAGCAAAGCTCTATAGGCTTGTAGGCCTTGATCAGCTTCATATAGGGACGCCGGAAGTAGGAAAATTAGAAGCGAAAACTATAGATGTAATAAATAATGCACGAATACTAAGGGAGTCTCACTTTATACCCGATAGACAGGATAAATATCATCTAGAGCAAAAATGGTACCATATTAAACCAGCAGCACCAGTATCCTCAGGTGGACTTCACCCAGGTAATCTTCCCGAGGTCATAAAGGTTTTGGGAAAAGACTTAGTACTCCAAGTGGGTGGTGGAGTTACAGGACATCCTGATGGTCCTAGAGCAGGTGCCATGGCCGTACTGCAGTCTATAGAAGCGACACTCAAGGGAGTACCATTGGATGAGTACGCTGAGGAGCATAAGGAGTTGAAGAGAGCGCTCGAAAAGTGGGGTGTCGTAAAACCTACATGATTTTTATTTTTCGTTATAGGAACCTTTCTTAGTAAGAAAAATCCATTTAGATAATGAAGAATTCAAATAGCAGAGTGATGAGTATATGAAAATGGTTTTTAGTAATAGTACTTAATAATCAACGATGACGTATCTAGTTGGATGTGATATTGGTACCTACGGAACCAAGACTGTTATAGTTGATACTAGTGGAAAAGTACTAGCATCAACTTTTAAGGAATACGGAGTGATCACTCCGAAGCCTGGATGGGCTGAACAGTGGCCATCGGTATGGTTTAATGCTGTAGTAGAGACTATAAGAGAAGCTATAAAGATCTCTAAAGTAAATGTAAAGGAAATAGCTGGTGTATGCATCTCGGGGCTTTATGGGGGTTCTGGAATACCATGTGGCAGGGACATGAAACCCCTAAGACCTGCTATAATATGGATGGATAGGAGAGCGGTTAAAGAGTGTAAATGGGTTAGAGAGAATATAGGAGAGGAAGAGATCTTTAGAGTAACTGGAAATACTATAGATCCCTACTATGGTTACACTAAAATGCTATGGATAAAGTTTAATGAGCCTGATACCTGGAAGAGGATATACAAGCTCATGACACCAAATGCGTATGTGATCTACAGGTTGACTGGAGAAATCAGTATAGACTATAGCTCAGCGGGTAACTATGGTGGAATATTCGACATACACAAGAGGAAATGGTCTGAAAAAATGCTAGAGGCTTTAGGTATACCAATAGAATACTTGCCCGAAAATATCGTAATGTCAAAGGATATAGTAGGAGAGATAACAGAAGAAGGAGCTAGATTAACGGGTCTAGCGAAGGGAACTCCTGTATCGGCTGGTGGTATAGATGCTCCAGTAAGCGCTCTCAGTGTAGGCTCTATAGAGGATGGTGAAGTAGGTGCCATGTTGGGAACTTCTATGTGTATAGGTATTATACAGGATGAACTGAGATTATCTCCTAAACTCGTCAACTACCCCCATGTAGCATACGATACTGAAAAGCTTTACTCCTTTGCTGGTATAACTACTGCCGGAGCCTGTGTTAGATTCTTCAGAGATGAACTGGGTAGATTAGAGAAGATAATGGCTGGACAGATAGGAGTAAGTGCATATAGTATATTAGACCTCGAGGCATCCAAAATACCTCCGGGAAGCGATGGGCTCATATTCCTACCTCACATGAGCGTAGGAGAACGAGCACCGTGGTGGGATGAATACGTAAGAAGTATGCTGATAGGTCTGACTACATACCATACGAAGGCACATATCTATAGAGCTATTCTGGAAGGAGTGGCCTATGCTGTAAGATACTGTCTCGAAACAGCTAAAGAAGCAGGTATACCTCTAAAAAGAGTGATACTTGTAGATGGTGGAGCTAAATCTAGTTTATGGCGCAACATAATAGCTAGTGTAACTAATATGCCAATGACATATATAGCTGAAAGCATTGGCGCACCCTATGGTGATGCACTCCTAGCTGGTGTAGGAACTGGTGTCATAGAAAAGTATGAGGTCATAAAGGAGTGGCTTAAGATTACAGAAATAACACAACCCGATGAGAGTATGGCTAGACTCTACGATAAATACTACAAGGTATTCCTAGAGCTATATAGGGCAAATAGAAATATATTTAAAATGATGAAAGAAATACAATAATTTTTTAGAAAAAATTATATATATTCTTTCCAATATCTTACACTTTTAATCATATCATCTAATACCTTTTCTTCTCTCTCCTCAAATGGATGGATTATTTCAAGAGCTAGCAATACTTCTTCTGCTCCAGACTTCTTGAGAGCCTCTAGTACCCTCTCAGGTTTTATTATCCCTATCTTATTATACTCCTCTATGAAAGGCCAGTGTCTATCAGCCTTTCCATCTGTCTGCTGTACATGGATGACTGGAGAGTAGGCACCCAGCTCTTCAAGCCAGGCATAGGGATCTAGATCCCTTTCCGATTCGTACTTCCAGGCACAGGTGTGTCCTAGATCTATGCATAGCTTTATAGGAACTCCTGCTCCTTCATTTGCTCTCCTTAGGAGGTCTTTAGCACCATTAATAGTATAGGGGGGTTCTCTTACTACGGGCATTGGTTCCCACAGAATAGATCTCAGTCCATAGCTCTTAGCAACCTTGGATAAAAGGCGTATATTTTCCAAAAGAACTTCAACTATATACTTCCTTTTCGTTTCATCTAAAAAGTAATCCCAGCTCATGGCAGCTAAATGTCCTCCTGTACTGTTAACACCCATCTCCTTAGTAACTCTTATAGCAGATATGTACCAGTCGAGAGCATCGTACCTCATTAGCGGGTTAGGATGCATTAAGAGATTAAAACTATAAGCAGCTAACCCTGTAAATGTGCTATCTATTGTTATTCCATAATCTTTAGCGTAATCTCTTATCTCTATTATCATAGATGTCAGTGCTGGTTCCTTAGTCCTAGGATCTAGTAGATCAAAGGAGAATTGGACGTATTTTACTTCGAGTTTAGTAGCTACTATCTCGATCCACGATTTCGGTTCGGGCCATCTCTTCACAGCAAAGCAATTATTAACACCTAACCTAAACTCTGTCATTTACTCACACTCCCTTACTACTATTTGCCCTTCCAAAATACTATATGAAGGTATTTCTTATTAGATTATCTGATCATAGGTTGTCTTATATAAAATATGCTTTTGCATGTACTCACATATAACTATTTTACGACTTTATATTTGATATATGATAAGTATAAATATATCAAAATATCCATTACACAGTATGTCTACAAGCTTCAATATCACTATAACATGCCCCAGATGCAGGCGGAAGCATACTGTTAACTTAAAGAAATTGAGTGCCGGTTACAACATAATCCAATGTGATGATCACTGTATACTTTGTATGGGTAGATCGTACTGGTATTCCTAAAAATATAGGGACAATACCAATAACAAGGAGAGATGATAGGAGAATTTTAGGTAAATTAGAGTTGATAGAGGAGGATCGTATGCTACCTAGCTTTGTCAATAAAAGTAGATTTTATAGCACTCTAAGGGGTGAAATAGAGCCTACTGATAAGGATATGGAGATTACTGGTTTACTACTCATGGTAGGCTATTTCAGTGTTAGAAGGGTGAATAATAATGCTATCACTTCTTAAATTCTTCGTAAAGACACTAATACCTGGGATGCCTGAAAGAGAAGTTCTAATGATGCCTTATAGAGAGATTAGAAAAGCATACAAGGAGTCTATGGGGTACATTCAGTGGAAGACTGCAAAGATATTAGAGAACTACGGATGGTTTGATGAAGTTTTTAGAGGTGTAGAGAGAAAGAAGTGCGCTAGAATACCAGGTCTCTTAGATCAATATCATAAAGATACAGTAATTATAGTACTAGAAACACTAAAGGGAGTGAATTATATTAGACAGAAAGGCGAAGAGGTATGCCTAATCAAACTCCCATTTGAAACTCCACCATTAGTGACCAGTAAGTATATTACTGAGATACTTCCCATAGTGGATAGAGTACTAGAGACGCTACCCCACTGTTTAGAGACAGGGGAGAAGAAGTATTTATGGTTAAAAAGAGAGGCTAAAGTAATCTTTTTAAAGTTCATGGAGGCTACGGGTTATATGCTACTAAGGTCATATGCAGTAGTATGGTCGGGGTTGAACAAATTACCTAGAAATAGTACAATACTAGATATAGGGGCTGGTATGGGCATATCAACATCAGTTCTACTTAAATTTACAAAAGCGAAAGTAGTGGCAGTAGATCCTGATGGCTCATCCCTAGAGATAGCTAAATACTACATAAGAATTATGGATCTGGACCTGGAGAGAGTAGAGTTTATTCCACATAGAGGGGAAGATATGCTAGAATACCTAGGGGATAAGGAATTTGATGGTGCATTCATGGTAAATGTACTGCACTGGTGTGACGACCCACAACTGCTGTTGAGAAATGTTAGGACTCTACTTAAACCTCGGGCTAGGTACTGTGTTGTTCAGACCATAGCTCCCGAGTTTCATAAGGGACATATAGTCGTATATCTAATGGGTGCTAAGCTTCTTCCAACACTCGATGAGCTAATGGAATGGTTTAAGGGAGCTGGTTTTAGTATATTGAAGAAACAATTAAAACCCTTATTTCCGCTCTTTTTACTAGAACCAGAATAGTGTGTTTAAA
>CAZFTG010000042.1:0-11200 GCA_964522205.1 uncultured Thermoproteales archaeon | reverse complement strand
AAATTAAGGAGTCTTGTTAGTGAGCTTCCTCTTATAGTTAAAGTACTCTTTGTCGTCTCCGAAGAATATTATTCCACCCTCCTCGTCGATCAGCATTACTTTGCCACCAGCAAGCAAGTAGGCTTCGTAGTAGCGGTCATTAACCCAGAAGCCGTCTAAGAGCCTTAGCAACTTAGGATCTCCCCTTGGTCTTCCAACGTTACAATAACCTCCTGGGTACGAGTTCACAGAGCTACCTCTATCATATTGGTCTTAAGATAAGAGACTAATATAATTGATGTTGACTGTTAGTGCTTTTTCTATTACCTAAGCCATCATACAATTAGCTTGAGGAGTAAAGGTATTAACTCAAATGTCAACCTTTAGAATATATGTCTAACGTTGAGTGGCCTCAGGATAGAGTATTCCCAGTGTTCTCTAAGCCAGATAGTCTGGTAGTAGTTGACCTGAGGTCTACGGACTTCTTTAGGGACTACAAGCACCTCCTCTTGATCACACTACAGGGTCTCGTGAATAGGGAGAAGCCTAAAATGTATGTCATATTGACCAATAGAGATTTAGTGTGGTTAAATGTGATAAGGAGCACAGGGATTGAGATACGTCATGTGGGGCTTAAAGATGCCATCGAAGCTTTCGCAGGCTATGCTAATGGGTGCATAGTCTATGATCCTAATGTGCCAGATACCGTGAATGTAGCTAGTACAATGTCTGGCATCTACAATGCCGTGGTAGTGCACCCGAACGATATTGCATGGGCCGAAGAGCACAGTCTAAGGATTGTTAATGATCTACGGGGAAAGTTTAGAAGGAAGATAGAAATCTATGAGTGGGCGTACAAAGAGCTGTGGCCCAGGTGCAGTCACAGGCTACTAGTCCCGATGAAGCCCGTACATACTTCTGCTCCTCCTAGGCCTATGCAGATAGCTGTCAGAGATTATGTTGTGGCTCTTAAGCTCCTCGCACACTACCTTGATCCTCGAGACCCTAAGGAGCGATGCCTCTTCTGTAAGCTACTAGAGGAGATGCCTAAAAACTCAGCGGTTCTAGGGTGGTATGAGGGCACTGAGCATATCACAGTTAGACTTGCATCCGAGCACCGTAAGTTCGTCGTTGTTATAACCGGGAATCCCTATCTCGTATCTAACTTGACAGTCTGGTCAGGGATTAGAGCTGAAGTGAAGTTTAAGCTACCTCCTATTGATTTCAGTAAGCTAGGCCTGGATAAGGTATACGTGACGTTCTATATGAATGACGGTGACAATGTCCAGTGGAATATCATGATGAGGAACTTTTGGGAGGATCCCTGTAGAGGGAAGGTGCCAGTGGCATGGACAATCTCTCCTTTCCTGGTGGACCTTGCCCCCCTTGTAATGAAGTACTATGTAGAGACTATGAGCGAGCTAGACGCATTTGTCTCAGGGCCGAGTGGGGCTGGATACTGGTACCCAAATGTGAACCCAGAGTATACAGATGAGTTCCTAGGGCTAACAAATGAGTACTTCAAGAGGAGCGGACTAATGTTTACCGAGGTCTTAGGTGAGTTCCTTGATGGAGAGACCTTGCCTAAGTATGTGAAAGAGCTTAGAGTGCTTGCTATTAAGATAGGCTACAGGGGGATGGATACATTCCCCTACTACACCAGCGAGAGCCCTGTTCCAATAATCCCAGGAACCATAGAGTTCAGCGAGGGGGAGGAGGAAAAGGCGTATAATTGGCTAAGGGCTATAGCGACAGTATACAAGAGGAGGCCGCTACACGTCCTCGCTATATGTGTCCCGTGGGAGTTCAAGAGCCTAAAGTCTCTACGTCTTCTAGCTGATATGATATCGAGTGATAAGGAACTGATGCTAGTCAACTTCCATGAGTTTGTGGTAATGCTCAATCCCGAGTACGGAACTAAGCTCGCTGAGGAACTCCTCAAGAGAGCTAAAGGGGCTAGAGTCTCAAAAAGGACGCTACTCGAAGCCGAGAATTGCCTAAGAGTTGCAAAGAAGTATTGTGAGGAAGGAAGATGGCGAGAAGCATCGCTTGAGGCTAATAAAGCGTTAAGGATCCTTGCCTCTTCCTTAAAGCTCATCAGTAAGGAGGATTAATACAATATTGTGAAAAATAGACTTGGTTAAATTTGAGTTGTAAACTCTAAGGCAGTGCACCAATTGCCTTAGTATGAGGAGGAAGGCCTGTAGACTCTCTATCGCTCTCTATAGGATCCTCAAGAAGTAAGAGAGTAGCCTTCGCTTAACCTCACTATTCTGTTTCCAGGGTAGATTGTTTTTGAAACTAACGACTTCTCTCTTTAATTGTTAGAGGTGTCTATTGAGGCTAGGTAATTTTCCTAGAGTTTCTCACGTAGTTCTCGAAGATTTTACATAAGCTATTCTTTAGCATTCCTAGTACTCTTTTTATGCAGTACTCGATAACGATAGGAGAAGAAGATGGAATTCTTCACGTACATGTCCATTATGGGTATAGGCTCTATCCTACTGCTGGTGAGTACTATACTGTGCTTCTACATTCTCCATATACTAAATAGAGATCTGTACGAAATAGAGGAACAAATAGCGTCTTCATTGAGACCAATAGCATCTAAAGCGGACTTGAGATTACTCTACAGAGAGTTCACTACTTCTAGAAGAAATACTGTACTCTATATTATTCTATACTTGTTAACACTTGGACTCTTTAGTATACACTGGGTTTATAGAGTAGCCATTAAGGATATAGAGGAGCATGCAAAAGAGGATAGTAGACTTTACAGTGAGATATCCAAAATCCTACTAATAAGAACACACTAGCATATTTTCTGACATATTCTTCAGTTTTCAATTAGCATTTGTCCCTCTCTTAAACGATAGAGTTAATGCTCCTAATGATCTTACTACTGAGATGGAAGGCATAGATATGCTCTACCATTCTCATCAAAGGCCACCAGTAATTCGGAGGATGGATAGATGAGAGAGATAGACTTTAGGTTACTGAGCAGAGTCTCTAGGAGGATAGCAAATGCCGTCTATAGTCCTTTAGAGAGAGAGGAATTAATTAAAAGTATAACTGAGGAATTTGGACTTGAACCCATGAGTGTTTCGCTACTTATAGAAGCTCTAGAGGATTTAAGAGAAAGTTTTCCTGAAAAAAGCCCTTCCTGGTATACAAGAGCTGTCCTAAGACTCTTTAGCGGTATTAAGAAAGTATCTAAGAACCATTGGATTGTGAAGGGATTTAAAGAATTAGGCGATCAATATCCATATTATAATGTCATATTCATTAAAAGTGGTAAGTACATATGTGATTGTCATATGCATACCTATGGTCATGTGAGGAGAATGAAAATATGCACTCATATAGCTGCTGTTATGGTATTGAGAAGAGTAGGAAGACAGTTGAAAATACTTTAGCTGGACTGAGAACTTGTAGAGGGTTTAGAAGGTATCTTCTACTATTTTCCTCTTCTCAGGGCTGTGTGATTTTAAAATAAGAATTATCCCTATTATAATTAGGATTAAAAACACGACATACTTTAATATATATAAAAACTTTAACCATGAGCCAAGTGCAAGCGGGAATATTATTTGAAGTAACCAAGGTGTGATTGCTATCATAAACCCTATTACACCTATACAGAGTAGTCCTACTCCAAGGAGGAGCAAAAGGAGGTTTGTAATATCCTGACCTGGGCTTAATCCGCTCTCCTCTCCTTCTCTCGGCTCTTCGGGGATTATGATAGCTGCTATTATGTACAATATTATACCTACCCCATGAAGGAGGGAGAATAGAACCCATAGTAACCTTATTATTGTGGGATCTATGTTCAAGTACTCAGCGATACCCCCACATACCCCTGCTATAATTCTATTTTTTCTCGATCTATAGAGTCTTTTAACTTCTCCCATACGTATAAAATAATAGTATATGCTTTTAAAGCCTTAGGTTACTTGCACTCCTAGTACTAAGCTCCTCCAGCTATCCTAACGTCTTTGACTCTTATTGCAGGCCATATGAAGCCCGGCTCTTCTCTATACTCCTTCGATATAGCGTCTATGTTTCTCATGAGGTCTAAGATTCTAGAGCCTATCAATGTTCCTTTTAATGGATATGCATACTCACCGTTCTCTATCTTAAATCCGAAGTCTATAGTCTGTGATATGGTACCAGTTATAGGATCAGCCCATACGAACCCTGTCTCTACCACTATACCCTCCCTGATCTCAGCTATCATCTCATTAAGGGAAATATCTCCTGGCACTATCTGAATATTTGATGAACCTATTCCGGGAGGACTACGGTATCCTGCTCTCGAAGCACATGCGTTGTTTTCAGCTTTCATCTTGTTAGCAGTATAGGAGTTATGTAGATACGTCTTTAATATACCCTTTTCAATAACTACAAACCTCCTCTTGGGAACGCCCTCCGCATCATAGGTAGAACTGGCTATTCCCCTTTCCACTGTTCCATCATCATAGACTGTAAGTATATCTGATGCTATTCTCTTTCCCAGCATATCCACAAGGTACGATCTCTTTCTATGAATGCTTTCGGCATTCGCAGCTCCTATGAGTGAGCTTATTAATCCAGCCGCAGGGAGGAATTTAAATACTACTGGAAGTGTTGCGGTCTTAACCTTCTTGGCACCAAGGAATTTAATAGCACCCTCTCCAGCAACTTTTCCTACCTTCTCCGGATCTACATCTCTTAGGCTCCTCCCCGAATCCCACTCGTAGAACGACCCTACATCATCTCCTCTCTTAATGATACAAAAAGCCGAGAATCCTATTCCAGTTCTTCTCCCTTCAATCTCTGCTCCTAGCGAGTTCACCAGTGCGTATTCGCCGTAGCCATAGCTTCCACTACAGTTTACTATCACCTCCGGAGAGACCCGAGCTGCATCCACTATTCTACTCATTAGTTCTGAAAACTCCTCTACATCTAATTCGGCTAGTTCCTTATCATAAAGTCCAGGAACTTCGGGTACCTTCTTTGGCTCCGGTAGGCTTACAAAATCGGGATCTGGTTGTGCTTGACGTGCCAATTTAGCAGAAGCTTTTCCTATCTCTACTGCATCCTTCTCTGTGATCCTCTGGGTATAGGAGAAGCCCATTCCACCCTTTACGTAGGATCTTACACATAGCCCATAGTCGTATAGAGATTTACAGGTCTTGAAATCGCCCCGCTCTATCGAAATAGATGTGCCCATTCCTCTACTAGCATACGCCTCAGCTTGTTCAGCTCCTGCTCTTAGTGCGGCTTCAACAGCCTTCTTAGCTACGGCTATTAGATCTATACTATGCTCTTCCACCCACTACCACCTCTTTTACTCTTACGTGTGGACCTCCACAGCATACTGGAGCTCCTTGTCCATCTTTTCCGCACATTCCAGCCATCGGTATTACAAGATCCCTACCAACAGCATCTACCGTTTTCAGAGTCTCTAGAGTTAGACCTCCAAAGCTTACATCTCTCAACATCTCTGCTACTTCTCCTTTCCTTATCATATAGCTGACGATTACATTACAAGTGAACTGTCCTTTCTCTGGGAACACGTAGCCCCATTGAGATTTCTTGAAGTATATTCCGTGATCTATATCCTCTAGCATCTCCTCAAAAGTCCAGTCTCCTGCATCGATATAAGTATTGCTCATTCTTACTATGGGTATATTGTGGTGAGTATCAGCTCTCGCACTTCCAGTAGGACTTGCTCCTAGCTTCTTAGCAGTCTCTAGAGAATGTAAGAATCCCCTCAGAATTCCCTTCTCTACGATTATCCTCCTCCTTCCGGGTGTTCCCTCAGAATCGTACTTAAAGGATCCGTATGCGCCTGGTATTGTGGAATCGTCTACTATGGTTACCAGTTCACTTGCCACTTTTTCTCCTATTTTACCTTCAAGAATACTCTCCCCTGCTATTACTGCGTCTGCCTCACTATTGTGGCCAAAGGCCTCATGAACTATCAGACCCGTAATCTCTGGACTTAAAATAGCCTTGAACTTTCCAGCTGGAGGAGGACTAGCTTTGAGTAGGTCCACAGCTGTAGTAGCAGCCCTTACATGTTTTTCTTCATCAAGAAATTCCTTAAGAACTTCGTACCCCTTAATTCCACTTGTATTTTCATAACTTCTCTGAACTACACCAGCCTCTCTTGTAGCAACGAATAGGCTAATACCTGTTCTAGGTATATCCTGTTCAATATAGGTACCTAAGGTATTAGCCACTATTTCAATTTCATGTCTATCTCCGTACGATAGTACGGTATTTACTATGCTGGGATGGTACTTTCTGGCAACCTTCTCCACTTCTAGTAACTCTTTAACTTTCTGATCTATGGGTATATCTTCTGGTTTAATCTTAACCGGAAATACTACACTATCCTCCACACCCTTAATCTCGGCTACACCTCTCTTTTCCGAGACTCTTTTGGATGTCGCTATGGCCATTTTTGCAGCTGTTTTCATAGCTCTTCTAAGTTCTTCCTTTGAAGTATCGTTTACTGCAGAGAAGCCCCATGCACCGTTTATTAATACTCTTACACACCCACCGTGAAGCCTATACTCATACATTCTAAAAGCTCTTCCATTTTCTATGACTATCGAGGATCCTATTCTCTTAAACACTCTTATATCCGCGAACTGCGGGGAGTACTTATGAGAGCATTCATCTAATATAGATACTAGTACATCCTTCATACTAAAATTACTTACATAGTACTCTTATAAATATTAGCGGTAAATAGCCTAACCTCTAGAGAGGAGAGTTAGGACTATTGAGAGCATTTAACGAGCACCTTAATACTCTCTTCTTTTCGCTCTACAGCTGTTTTGTAGGCTTTTTCAACCTCGCTAAGCGGTATTATATGTGTGACTAGTGGGGCTACCTTAAGCTTCCCTGAAGCTATGAGGTCTATAGCCTTCTGGAAGTCTTCCCTTAGGTACATAAGGCTACCCTTGAGCTCTATTTCACCATCCTGTACTAGGTGTATCTTTACGGGTGTCTTACCTGGAAACACTCCTACCACGACTACTCTACATCCTCTTCTTATGATATCTATTGCTTGATTTATCGTAGCTTCTGCTCCTACACACTCGAAGACTAGGTCTACAGAATCTATTCCCCACTTCTCCTCAATGAACTCCTTTAAATTCACTTGAGATACATTGACAGGATGATCCGCGCCTAATCTTTTTGCTAATTCTAATCTATATTCCATTATATCTGTTATTATAGTACTTCTAGCTCCAGCTAGTTTGGAACACTGGAGTGTTAGTAATCCTATAGTCCCAGCACCCAGTACTATAACATTATCTCCTAACCTTATCCCACTTATCCTAACTGCATGCACTGCTACTGCAGCTGGTTCTACTAGAGCTGCATCCTTTAGGGACATCTCTTTCGGAATCTTGAATACTAGATCTTTATCTACAGTAAAGTATTCTGCCATAGCACCGTCTACTTGACAGCCTATAACCTTTAAGTTCCTACAGATATTGTACCTACCTATCCTACAGTTGTAGCATCTCCCACAGATCAGTTGAGGGATCACAGTAACTTTATCTCCTGGTTCAAACTCTTCTACATTAGATCCTACATCCTCTACAGTACCTGAGAATTCATGTCCTGGTGTTATTGGTGGGCTTATAAAGGGATGTTTACCCAAGAAGGCATGGATATCGCTTCCGCAGATTCCACAGTACTCTACTTTAATGAGCACTTCATTAGGAGCTGGTTTAGGTTTGGGCACTTCTTCGATAACGACTTTATGTGGTGCTAGTACTCTAGCTCTTTTCATGTTCTATAGATGGTCGTTGAAAATAAATACTTCACGATATTTAACTCAGAGCTACATCCTATGATTAGACATTCTTACTGAGTATCCTGAGGAGAAGGTATACAAGGATACATGGTAATAATGTAATGAGTATGAGTGGTAGTAATAGTATTGTAAATGCGACTGATACTATTATTAATGGACTTGCTAACATTAATCCCACAGCTATGAGAATCCACTTTAATAGCTCCTTTAATCCAGATTCTTCATAGTACTTCGTTCCTTTGAAGCGATTTGTGATAGTTCTAGTTCTTGATGTTCTTATTCTAGTATTCTTTAGCAAAGTCCTTCTATATACTGACAATGATCTATAGTGATTGTATGGTCTATAGGTCTTCTCGACTTCTTCCATCTCCTCAGCTACTATTGGAGAGGATAGCTTCCAGTATCTCTTGAACTCATCTTCCACAAGTATAATTATATTAATCATATATATGAGTATTATGTAGACATACCTTCATATATTCTGATCGAGAGTACGATTGTAGGAATTCTACTCTTATATTAATTGAGTACAAACTTAATATCTATGTCACTTACATGTTTAAGGTTATACATTGTAGAGTTTTAGTTCAGTTTGAATATACGATAACTTCTGTATACAGCTCTCGACTAACTTGCAGAATTCATCTACACTCATGTCTCTTAACTCTGATTTAGAACTGGGTATAGTCATTATCACATCACCTAGTGTCTTTACTAGATACTGAGGAACTCTTCTGCTGTTGTATAATTTAACTAGTTTCTTTCTCACACCTATAAGCCTTGAGATTGCGGAGTTGAAGTGTATATTGGATAGTGCTGTCGGTGGTAGTCTAACGAGTATCATCATGTTTCTAATATCCTTTCTCAATGCTCTTCTACTAGCTATTAGTAGTGTATAACATGTTCTAAGCGAAAGTATGCACTCATTGATTATAGTATCTACACTCTTCTCCTTCCTAGGGAGTACCATCTATTAGTCTATGCTAATTCCTATATTTAAAGATGAGTATTATATTAAAGTTCTACAAAAGTGTAGCAGGTTAAGCATTCATGAAATAGATCCTATTGACTCCACTCCTCCAGAGCTCATTCGCTAGTAGGTCTCTAACAGCTACTCTTATAGCCTCACTCTTGTTAGGGTATCTTCCCATATCAACTAGTCTCTTAAGCCCCTCTATGTAAGGTTCTGGTAGGTGTACTGTCACGAGCTTCATTGAGCTCTTCTTACGATTACTTGTAGCTCCCATATGGACACCATATTTTGGAGGGATAAAACTTGATATCCTTAATATTTGAGTATTTAGATAGCCTGTGGGTATATACCTATGTACTTATACTTCCAACTCACTACTCTTACCTTACTCCAGAAGTAGTGGTAATTTACTGAGTATAGCTTCCGTATCTCTGACTAGGATAAACTTTCCATGCCCATAAGTAGCTATAGTCTCTGCAAACCCCCTCCACTTACTAGGAACTCCTATCACATGCAATTTAGTGAACATAGGTGCATACTTTAATGGGGATTCGCCCCAGGTCCATTGACCATCTGTTATAAGAATACCTATAGTCTCAAATGCTCCACTCTCCACTAAGTGTTTGTGAACTTTGCTTATTGCTCCAGCAATATCCGTATACCCTTCGGGAACCAGGCTTAATATCCTATCAATAACAATCTCTTTAGGAACATATTCTAAAGCTCGTTTAATAAACTCCACTTCAGTGTTAAAAGCTGCTACTGAATACTTACTCCATGGAGTTGCGTATATTAGCGTCATTGCCACTATGGCGGCTATTGCTATCTTGAATCCAGTCATGGAGGAGCTTCTATCTATTATTAATGCATAGAGTCTATCTCTTACATCCCTCTTGTACACTTTAAGGGATTGTACATCTATAGTTCCTCTATATACAATCTCTTCTATAGTCCTATCTAACTCTATATCATCGGAATCCCAGTTAAAGTCATCTACAATAATTCTATCACTCATATATTTGTGAATACTTTTAGAAGTTATTTTAAATATTAACTCTCTAGCGTACTTTTTAGCTAGGTATTTCTGATCTTTCTTTATATAAGGGTGTATTCTTGAATATAACTCTAGAACCTTGATTTCATTAAAACCTGTACTTATAGCTTGTTCTAATAGATCGAGTAGACTATTCTCCAATAGTAGTGATGCCCTTAATGGAGATACCTTCGAGAGGAATAGTAGATATTCTACTTCATCTTTCGACTCTTCCTCTTTACATCCCTTCTGAGGAATTTTCTCACTCCTCTTAGGTGGATCGTGTAATTTCCTTCCTCCTAAAATACTTTCTAGGAGTTCCTTTATGACGTCTTCTGGTGTCATATTTGGATCCCTCATCCATATCTTACTAGATAGGGCTAATACGGCTGCATCGTATATATCCTCAAATTTTAGCCCATCTCCCTTAAGCTTCTGTAGTTGCTCTACAATGAGTACCATGTCTATGGCTCCTCTTACTGAGGCCCCCATTTTCACTGCAGGGTGTGTTCTAGTAGCCCTAGTGAGGTCTACAGCAAGTTCTATCAACCATTTCTTTTCACATTTAGTCTTCATTTTAACTATCTCTATCTCCTCTTCTCTGCTCTGATAATCAAGCCTAAGTTTACAGAACCTATCCATAATCGCCCTACTCACTCTGCTAGTTCCTATATCATCATAAGGATTCATTCCCGCTATAACCCTAAAACTTGGCTTAGCCTTTATGATTCCTAGTCTAGGTACTACTATCTCTCGCTCCTCCATGGCCCTAATAAGTACATTAGCTGCATCTTCAGGCATTCTATTAAATTCCTCAATGTAAAGTATTCCTCCTTCCTTCATAGCCTTGAGTAAGGGACCGGGTTCAAAGTATTCTGCTTTATATCCCTTCTTCAGAACATGTACAGGGTTGAATATTCCTATAAGCTTTTGAGGAGTGAGATCCGCTGATCCCTCGATCATATAGAAGAGGACTCCACTCTCTCTTGCTATAGCCCTCAGTATGGTCGATTTTGTTGTACCTGGGGGTCCTTCAAGTAGTACGTTTTTACCAGCCGCCAGTGCCGCTATTATAGCTAGTATTTCTCTTCTCCTACCTACAATATGCTCGGCTACCTTTCGTACAAGTTCTCTTTTGATGTATGGATTTTCTTCCATCTACAGACTACCTTCTTTAAAGGTTAGTATAGAGCCTATATTTATTACTATATACTGCTCTAATAAGTCAAGACTTAATGAGTTAGTTAAGAGACTCTTAACTAACTAGAGAATTATACTAAGCGAATTACGCTGGGGAGGATCTAAGAGAAGAGTTCACTCTAATTAGTACTCAGTATATATCGAATATGAATGTTCAAGTCTATCCTAATCCTCTTAGGAATGCTTTAAGATG
>CAZFTG010000041.1:9814-11583 GCA_964522205.1 uncultured Thermoproteales archaeon | reverse complement strand
GTACAAGCATGGATACAACGAGCACTAGTATTGAGAGCAAATATCCCGTTTTCATAGTAATCCCATCTTTAAGCTTATATAATCTCTAATTAAATTTTCACCTCCTCTATCTCCACCACTAGAACTCAACTTTTACTCTCATCACGGTGAAATTCCCTGTTGAGAGATAATTAAAAGGGCTAGGAGAAGAAGAGCTTATCCCACAAGATATAAGTATTCTACTTCTTTCAATGAAAGGGAGGTGGAGGTAAGAGGGTCCGATGAAGCTGGACTTAATATATATGCCTGTAGCGGTTTTCGCACTAGCTCTAATCACCTCGATAGCGAGTAGGTTTATAGTGAATAAGGAGAAAGTAGAGAGGTGTATTGAGATTATAGAGAGGTGGAATGAGATGAGAGAGAAGGCGATAAGGACTAAAGATAGAAAGCTATACCGCAGGGTCATGAAGAGGAAGAGCATGGTGGATAAGGCTAAAAGTGGTCTAGATACCGAGAAGTTTAAAGTTTCAACTGTAAATATGCTCATATTTGTGGTTGGAATATGGCTAATGTCAAATATATTCTCCCAGGAATCCTACATATTAATGCCACTTTTCCAAACTCAATTAAATCTATACTGGTGGTACTTCATAAATTCCCTATGGTGTTTTCCACTAGCCAATAGATTAATTGGAACACCCATACCACTTCCAAAGTACATGACTAAAAGAGGGAGAATTTAACTTGAGATCCGTAAGAGATAGGGACTTCATTGAGACTATAGAGGGCTTCATGTTCTGTGTTGTGGGCTACCTGCATCCACCTGGCATGTACACAGCGTACTTAAAGTACATACCCGAGACTGAGTTGTCTGAGAGCATATGGAGTAGGGGTACGCTCAAATATAGAAGAGTGCTCAAGAGATACCATGTACTAAATGTCAAGGAGACCTTTAAGTTCCTCAGGGAAAAGTATCCACAGTATATTCATTATTGTAGAGTAAGAGGTATAGAATTCTCTATGGTACCCGAGGACTATGTGAAGAAGTACTATTTTCCTGAACTCAGATTGCGTGAGATTATGGAGAGAGGGCCTAGGGATAGACTCGAGGAGAGAGCTTTAGAACTTACTAAGCTCATGTCTAGAGAGGCTGGAGTAGAGCTAGGTAAAATAGGCGTCACGGGATCTATACTTCTAGGAATACATAATCCAGAGATATCTGATATAGATATTACAGTATATGGACTAGAGGAGGCACTAAGGCTTAGAGAAGCACTAAAACATGGCATCAAGGGGATTAACTCTCAGAGTAAAGAGTACATTCTAGAGTGGTGCAGGAGAAGATCCAGAGAGTTCAATTTACCAGAGGGCGTTCTCAGAACCATAGCTGAGAGGAGGTGGAACTATGGAGTCTACAAGGACAAAATGTTCTCTGTACACCCTATAAGGAGTGACCTTGATATCAGGGAAAAGTACGGGGATAAAATCTACCATGATATGGGTTTAGTCGAAGGAGAGGCTACTGTATCTTCCTCTCAAGAGTCCATATTTCTCCCAGCCGTGTATAGGATAGAGGATGTAGTAATCCACAGAGGAGTGTCAGTGGACGATATAAGGGAAATAGTATCCTACGAGGGTCTCTTCTGCGATCTAGCTGATAGTGGTGATAGAGTGGTATTCAGGGGTAAATTAGAGCTTGTTACTGAGGTTAATACAAATAAGACATATTACAGGGTAGTACTCGGTACAACAGAATATGGAGCAGGATACATTATAAAGAAGGAAAACTT
>CAZFTG010000041.1:6071-9714 GCA_964522205.1 uncultured Thermoproteales archaeon | reverse complement strand
AATGGTATAGGATTCCTTAATAAAAGTAGCATTAGACATGATGCTATCAAATCTGCTGTAGTTCCAGGGTTTATACCACTTCTCCGCAATTCGTAGTCCATTCTCTCCACTAAAACCCTTCCTTCTTCCCTAGTCATACCTCCAGCTTCTAGAGCTCTTTTAGCCATCTTCGATACTCTTAGTGCTTCAGCCTTTCCATACTCTCTAGTGACTAATGTATCTGGTATCTCTGCTAGTATTCTCAAGTAGGTATTGACCACTGCTGTATTGATGTCATACCCTTTCTCCAGTAGGAGGTTTAGGTACGGAGTTCCTAGATCGAATGTTATCTTGTATCCATGTGTTAGTTCATAAGCTATAGTATCATAGTTTGAGGAATATTCAAGAATCTCATACATAGTTATGTTCTTTCTCTCTATCTCCTCAAAGGAGGAGTCATCGTTTACATCTAGCCATTCAGATCTACCTAGTCCTCCAGGCCTAGCTAATCTTATCGCTCTGTATAGCTCTATGGAATCTCTGACTGTAGTGGATCTAATGAGTTCTACTAGGATTCCCCTAAGGTGCTCCTCTAGATCACCTTCGTCCATTAGGGCTATTGCAGAGGCTGTGGCTAATGGAAGTAATAGCATCATAGTTCCCAGTGAGGTATTACCTCCCCTATGATGACTCATTATATCATGGATTGATGCTTTCAGCATTTCGCCTACTCCAACTTGGTTAAGATCTCTGATTCCTAGACCTACCTCAATACCCCTCATAGCGGCCTCTCTAAAGTGCTTAGATGCCACTACGGAGGCTACTAGGAAATGCTCATATTTTGTATCTATGAAATCCCCAAGTCTATGTACATTACCGGGCTTAGGATAAGCACTTACCTCTAAGAGAATAGAGAGCTGTGCACTTCTTGCTATTCTTTCCACTATGTAGACTGGTTTTGTTGAGGCTATGTTTCTCAATGGTTTAGCCACCGGATTTCAACCTCTTTAATTCCTCATCTACCATGCCTAATAGGTGATCCGCACGAAGTTCGTACTTTTTGCAGAGATCTATAAGAGATTTTACATATAGTCTGAAGCTCTCTCGAACTACGTGTTCCAGTAGTTTCCTCTTTACGGGTTCTTTTGGACCTATGAGGAGTGTTATCCACCTTCCTACCTCACTCAGTGAATAGTATTTGACCCATACACGTCTTCCGGATCTAACCACCTTCTCCATGCTCTCTCTGAGAACTCCCATAGATACTAGGCTGTTTAAATGACTTATCACAGTTTTATTAGAGTATGGTAGCTTCTCTATGAGCTCCTTTTGAGCGATCTTTCCCTCCAGTGGGGTTAACTCTAGTATACTCACTGCTACATCGGATCCAAAGACCTTTAGAAGAAATCTTAATCTACTCTCTTTTCTTACGGGTAATGGTATTACATACGGCCAGTACCTCACCTCCATCAAGTACACCCCGTACGATTGCATGCCTCTCTAATATATTACTATAGCTATGGAGTTTATTACTATGAAGTGTAATTTATATGCATGAAAGTGCAAATGCTTATAAGGCTTTGTAGTCAAGTAAACTAATAGTATGAGGTTAAAGTCTAAAGATTTAGCCCTAATTTCCATACTAGCAGCCCTATACGTAATCATAGCAGCACTTCCGGGTATTCCCATTATAGGTGGAAAGGGGAGAATAGATCTGGCTGCATCCATAGCTCCTGTCTTTGGCATTCTCTTAGGTCCATGGAAGGGAGGACTAGCAGCATTAGTTGGAGTACTTCTCGCATGGCTTCTCCCTCCGGGAGCTCCCTCGCTCCACTCGGCAGTATTCATACCAGCTCCTGTGCTCTCAAGCTTAACCACAGGATTCCTCACTACACGTGAATTAAAGAGTCTACCTAGTTGGATCTTCGCTAGTTGTATTTTAGGGGGACTTATAGTATGCTGGTATCTGACATGGGTGGGTAGGAGTGCACCCTTATATCCAATTCCACACCTAGTAGCCCTATTTATAACCATAGTGTTAGGCAAATGGTTAAGTGGAAGTATTGGGGAAGGACATGGTAGTAGAGTCATAGTCAAGAGAAGCTTGGTAGTACCGATAGTAAGCTACTGTGGGCTCATGGCTGATCACATGTACGGAAATCTGGCCTTTATAACATTTGCAGGGTTATTCATGCCCCTCAAAGCTATCCCCTCGCTCCCCATTATTTTCATGTCTGTCCTCCCGATATCCGTAATCGAGAGACTTCTCATGACCTTGATAGCATCGATTATCGGAGTACCATTGATCATAGCATATAGAATAGTAATGCCCCAGACTAAGTGATATTTTTTTCCTCTATCTAACTCTTTGCCTGAATTTTAAATATAAGATTGTATTCTTCAATTAGGAGTAGTCAAATGCTCAGATTGATAATATTCGGGCCTCCCGGTGCTGGAAAGGGGACATACGCTACTCGAATAGCTAAGATACTCGGTATAGAGAAGATATCGACTGGAGATATCTTTAGAGAGGAGGTTAGTAAGAGAAGTGAACTAGGCAGAAAAGTAGAGGAGTACTTGAGAAGAGGGGTTTTAGTTCCAGACGAAATAGTGATAGAAGTAGTACGAAGGAAAATAGAAGAATTACATGGTAGAGGCTTCATCCTAGACGGCTATCCTAGGACGATTGTACAGGCTAGAGCACTAGATGAAATCACTACTATAGATGCTATAATAAACTTGATAGTACCGGATGAGATAATAATCGAGAAACTAGCTGGTAGAAGAATATGCTCTAAGTGTGGTGCTATATACAATATAGTAGATGTTAAAAAGGTTATAGATGGAGTTGAGTACATACTACCCCCTATACCACCTAAGAAGGCGGGAATATGCGATATATGTGGAGGAAGGCTAATTCAGAGAGGAGATGATAGACCAGAGATCATAAGAAAGAGATTAGAGGTCTATAGGAAGCAGAGTGAACCCGTAATAAAATACTATAGGGATAAAGGAGTGAAATTCATAAACATTCATGTGAACAGAGAACCAGAAGTGATAATCAATAGGATATTAAATGCTCTAAGGAGAGAGGGATTACTGGATTAGATATCCAGTACGAATTTTAATACGTAAATTTTGTTCTTCCTATAGATCTCCATTAGAGAATAGGTGACTGCCTTCACCTCCACTCTACTCTCATGCCTTGATGGATCGAAGACCTCTCCCATAGCTTTACCTCTTAATCTAAATCCCTTCGGAGTTCTCTCTATGGACTCGACCTTAAACCTGGAGAACATGAGATTGTCTGAATAGTATTCTATCAGTAGCTTTTCTAGCCAATCGTAGAGTAGTTCGTACTCATCGTAACCACTAGCCTCTAGGGTACGCTCTACTTTAGCCTCTACCTTACTCGTATCGGTCATTACTTCAAACATGGCTAGTGCAGCATTTTCAAATGCCTCTTCTAGAGTCCTTCCATAAGCAGCTATATACGCATCGGCTATGTGCTCCAGGAACTCAAATTTCTTCTCCAATCCTCTCACCAAACAAGACCTAGGGTTCCTGGATCTTAAACCTTACTCCTCTAGGTGATAACGGATCGCTAAGCCTTACTGAGTTAATGTGCTAAGCCTAGCTAAGGGTACTTAAGCTTAGTGTCCTT
>CAZFTG010000041.1:0-5971 GCA_964522205.1 uncultured Thermoproteales archaeon | reverse complement strand
TAGTAGATAAGATGGAATATGTACTCACACCCATTCCAAATGGAACATCCTTTAAGGTAGTGACCGATAAACCAGCAATAGTAATGCTAATGGGGGGAGATACTTTTGAACGTGTAGTACTGGAGAGAAACGCATCTCCTAGGTTCTATGGAGGACCTGGCTGGTCAGTATACCCCACAACTTTCCTTACAAGTATAAATGGAGGTTATGTAGGTAAAGAGTTTATATTCCTAGTTACGAGTCTAGCAAAGCCAGCTAGTAATGTCATCCATATATACTCGCTAGAGGAATGTGAAATTAGGGTATACGATAGTACTGGTAAGATAGTTGAGAGCTTCAAGCTGAAACCCAACGAGGTTAAGGGGTTGATGTTAGATGGTATCACCACCTACAGGGTGGTATCTACAGGACATATAATGGTATCTATGGGGTCTATCCTCACAGGGTACGGTATTATAGCACAACATATAGCCGTAGGGAACTTCATGTACCTTCCCTCAGCTACTGGAGGATTCGTAGGCACTAGATTCTATGCCTCCTCTACTCGTGAATGGCAACTTAAGTGCACAGCTAGGTTTATGGCCGTGCCCTCTGAGAAGACTAAGGCGGTAGTGGTGGATTTAGTGTACCATAGGAAGATAAGAGATGTCGAGCTAGGAGAGAATGTAGTTAAGCTAAAGCCAGAAGCTGAATACATCGCTGTGGAGAGTGATAAGCCTATGGTATTCGTCTTCTATGATCCAAATAGAGGATCAGGGATCTCATATATTGGCTTAGGAGCTGGTCAAACAGCAAGGATTTTAATACCAGAGGGAGAGGCTTATCTCTTCACCTACAGAAAGACTGAGGTCACTATAGATGGAGTGCCTATTACCTTAGATGCCGATACTATACTCCCTCTCTCTAAAGGAGTCCATACTATCTCAACCGACTCGAATATTGTTATTCAAGCTATAAATTACCTCAGACCCCCGTATGCTGAAGTAGATATGAGAGTACTAACCACGATCTTCGGCTTCCATGCCTTTGGAGCATGCATACCTTCCATTCAAAGTATATCAAGAACATATAAATTGGAACTTAAACCTCTAGTTGCACAGGAGATGCCCTATACACTGGTTATCGGGGGAGTAGCAGCATTAATAGTGGCTATAGTCGTAGTGTTATTCCTGCTTAGAAGAAAGAGTTGATTTTTTAAAATTGGTTTTAGTAGATTGGTGTACTATCTTCGAGAACTGTTATTCAGTACTAGTACGCCTTTAGGAGATGCCTCGACTATTGAAGCTAGAGCTATGGATTTTTTCGATTTGAGCAACTTTGTTGCCTCTGCCAGTATCTCGTTGTAGTGTCTTCTGCATATTCCGTATGTAAAGTGATCTAGTACTATGAATAGCTCTCTTGGTTTTCTACATCCTCTAACTCTACATTTATTCATATATACCCTCTCTAACGTCCGTATATATAAGCCCCTCATATTTAAAATATTATTTAAGAGAGATAGGTGAAAGTAATAACTTATAAATATTCAAGAGTAATAGTTAACTTGAAATTATAATAATCAAAAACATACTATTTTTATATAATAACTAGGTAACATGATATCGAAGTGCCGTAAAAGTAATTAATCACTGGTTAGTAGAAGAACCTATGACATGGAGAATTTTAGTTACTAATGATGATGGTGTATACAGTCCAGGACTTAGGGTGCTCTATGATGCCTTAAAGGGTCTAGGAAATATACTAGTAGTAGCTCCTGAGAGGCCGAAGAGTGCTACTAGTCTAAGTCTCACACTACATAAGCCCCTCCGTGTGAGTAAGGTGAGGATTGGAGAAGAGGAGTTCTACTCTGTTAGTGGAAATCCATCTGATGTTATTCTTATAGCAGTATCTAAACTCATGGACAGGCCACCTGATATAGTACTCTCTGGTATAAATATCGGTGATAATACAAGTTTACAGTTAGTTCTCGCATCGGGTACCGTAGGAGCGTGTTTTCAAGCAGCTCTCATGAATATAAAGGCAATAGCCTTTTCAATAGCCATAGATCATGAAAGTAAAATCTTAGATAGTTATAAGCATACTGAGTTGACGAAAAAGGTCATTAGGGGATTAACTAGTAGCATTTTGGAGAGAGGATTCCCAGAGGGAGTTGATGTGCTTAATGTTAACTTCCCCTCTTCCTATGATGGAGGAGTCCACATTAAGATCACGAGATTAGCTAAGATGAGATTTATAGAGAAGATTGTAGAGAGGACTGATCCTAGAGGTAGGAAGTACTATTGGATATATGGTGAAGATGTAAGCACTGTTGAGGAGGATACGGATGTCTACGTAGTGTTTCAGGAAAAGGGAATATCCATTACCCCCCTCTCCCTCAATCTACACCCTACATCAGATAAGTGGAGAGAGGATCTAGAGTATATAGTGAACAGTATTAGACTAGAGTAGACCCTTAGCTATCTTCCAGAAGTTCTCTAGTATTACTCTCCCATCCATATGGCGGTCATTATATCTTTCAGGATGGAATTGGACACCATATAGTGGTCTATCAGTCGAATATATGGCCTCAACTCTAGTGTACTTAGAGGTAGCTGAGATTTTAAAGTTGCTAGGTAACTTGACCACATGGTCTCTATGGTTTTCGTATACTGTGATAAATCTATCTAATCCATCGAAAAGAGGAGTATATTCAAGTATTTCTACTCTCTTAAAACCTTTTACTAAGTACCCTTGACCCTTTACCCTCCCCCCTAGTGCCATGGCCATGAGCTGATGTCCTCCACATATACCTAGAATAGGCTTATCGCTCTCTCTAATTATACTGAACTCTTCCCTATAGACTACGGGATAGTACTCTCTGGAAATCCATGAACCAAAGCCTCCTAGAATTAGAGCTGTGGATTTCTCCACAATCTCTTGTACACGTTCAAGTCTGAGGGATGAGAAGCTTACAGCTCTTACCTTAGTCTTAGTTATATCCCTCAGTCTCTTCTTGAACTTCGTCATTTTAGGTCTATATGGTCCTATAGGACTGTTATCTATTACGAGTATGAGCATACTGATTGATTGGGAATCAGATACTATATAAAGTTCACTAGAAGCTCCACTATCCCCTATACGATCACTAGGTATAATTTCTTAAATTGGAAAAATAGTTATATGATAGGATTAGAACTCTACAAAGGGGAATTTCACAATCTCTCCAGTCATTCCTGATCTATATATTGCTCTTATTACCTCTATTGATCTTCTACCTTCATATCCATCTACCAGAGGTTTTCTATCCTCTAGTATAGCTTGAGCAAAATCTCTGATTAGAGCTATATGGTTATACGGTGGTACCGCCTCTGGTCTAGCCCATGCAGCCAGTTCTCCCTTCTCCTCGACCTCAGAGTACGTCTCCTCACCCTTTATAGCCAATAGTTTAAGCTTATCTCCTTCAACTATAGCTGTTCCATTGATTCCATGTATCTCTAGTCTTGTGGGGAGGCCTGGATATATGGCAGTACTCCCCTGTATGATCCCAAAGGCGCCGTTTTTAAATTTTATCAGGGCTACAGCCAGGTCTTCTACTTCTATTTCATGGGCTACTGTACCAACTTGAGACCATAGACATTCAGGTTCTCCCATAATCCATAGTAATAGGTCTATTGTATGGATCGCCTGATTTATCAGTGCTCCTCCCCCCTCAGTACTCCATCTCCCCCTCCATGGACTTTTAGAGTAGTACTCTTCTGTTCTGAACCACTCTACTACAGCCTCTCCCATGATAAGTTTGCCCATCTTTCCAGTATCTACTGCTTCTTTCACCTTTCTAATCTTTGGATCAAACCTACTCTGGAAGATTACTCCTAACTTTACACCAGCCTTCTCCGCAGCCTTTATCATGGCATCTGTCTGGTGTAGATTTATCGCCATAGGCTTATCGACTAGAACATTAATACCTTCATTTATAGCATCTATAACCATTGGGAAGTGGAGGTAGTGTGGTGTACATATGGCTACAGCATCTGGTTTCACTTCTTTATACATCTTTACATAATCTGTATACCACTTCTCAACGCCCCATTTAGAAGCGAAATCTCTAGCTCTACTCTCTCTCCTACTCACCACGGCTACTACCTTTACTAACCCTTCTTTTTCAAGCTCTTTGAGCGCTCTTATAGCAAATGTAGCTCCTACTCCTGTCCCCACGACTCCAAAATTGACAGGCTTCATATTCAATCCCATGTGAGTGTAGGGTATCTTATTATTAATCCTAACGCCTCTACTCTGGAGTGGGTTGCTTATATCTTTAGGACACCATGTCAATAAACTTTTCAACGTAGGTCTTTCCTCTCACCTCTATATGATAAGCAGACTCTTCATCCCTCCATAGATCTCCTACGTAGGGTACTTCTTCTAGTAGGCCTAGTGATGCTATCTTGTGAAGGATTTTATCTATGATCTTATGGGTAAAGGGTTGGGGGGATCTTACCACTATCCTGATCATTTTTTCTCCTTTCTCATCCTCAACTACTGATCCACTGACTTTGTAGAGCTTACTCAAGAAATCTAGGAAATCCTCTAGATCCATTAAATCTAAATACTTATCGGGTCGCTTAAGCATATCCATTAGGCAGTCCTTTTCAATATTCCACAGCCAGTGTGGTACCTTCTTCAGGAATTTTAATAATTCACCTAGTGGGTCTGAAAGCCATAGGGCAGTCATCAGATTCCAAGATCTCATACAACGCTTAACTGTTAGTACCATGTACTTGACTATGTCCTTGTGGGGGATCTCCGTAAGGCAGTTCTCCAGTAGTACGCATATGTGTAATGGGTAGCATAGTACTACACGAGCTTCTAGTGCTTTACACCATAATCCTGCTCGATATAGTGCTTCACTTAGTGCTTCTGCACTTTTCTTATTAATATTATATATGTAATATATAGGAAGATAGTGCTCCTGGAATTTTATGATATTCAGTCTTCCATCTAGTTCTGAGATCTGTTTACATAGGTTATCGGGTATTCTTATGGAGGTGCTCATCTCCATATCACTATAGTCTTAGTGCTCTATCCTTTCTAAATATTTTAAACATTGGGTGATTAGATACTATAGGTCTAATACCATACTCCTGCCTCATACTAAAGGCAGTATAGGCATCAGCTAATGCACAGTGGAAGTATGCTATTGGAGCGCTCTCTATAGGCCCGTAGAGTATGAAATCAGCACCCATAGCTATTGCGAGGGTATTAGCGACGGTACTGGCCAATTCGAACTCCCTACGGTTCAATCCAGTCCTACTCTTCCACCTATCTACAGCATTATGAACACCTGCTCCTGCTGGAAGCCCGTATTTTTCCTTGACTAGATATATAGCCCTACTAACGGGTCCAGCATCGGGGATGTCTAGGACAGTAGTATCTACTAGGATGTTCTGGATACCAGCTATCCTAGCTTTCTCCAGTAGTCCATCTAGTACTTCTAACCTACCCAGGACTGTTGGCTTCTTTACATTTAGTGTCAGTAGAATTGCAGACTTTATCCCACTCTCTCTTATGATCCTTAACTCCTCCTCCCTTGTATGTGGGTTTATAGAGTTGTACACTGTCCTCTCGGAGAGACCTACCTCATGGACATACTTAGCACCAGCTATTCTCACATTTTCAGTTGTCCCATCTATCGCTATGGGTTCATCGGTATTATCCGCTACAAAGTCTATGAACTTACTAAAGGCCTCTGGAAAGGAGCAACATATGTCCACTATCCTAGGGTTTCCAGTGGCCTCTGAGCACTCCTTCTCTCTGTTAAGTAGTTCTTCAGCAGCTTCTTTATCGAAGTCCCCCCTCTTCTGGTCTACAACTATCCTATGCCCGTGATAGAATATACTTCCAATGAGTACTGTCGGTAGCTGACCAGGTTGTCCACCTACTTTTACTCCAGCAATATTGAATATCTGCTGTTCTCTCTCGAATTTGAACATAC
>CAZFTG010000040.1:0-12643 GCA_964522205.1 uncultured Thermoproteales archaeon | reverse complement strand
GTAGCCGTGTACTCTACACCATTCACTTTCCTTATGTGATATAAAACTCTGTCCAATTCTTCGAAGGTATCAACTTCAACTCTCGCCACGATATCCCATTCTCCATAAGTTATTAGGGAGTCCTTTACCTCCTGGAACTGCTTAAGAGCTTCAAAGACATCGTATTCTCTTCTAGGTTTTACTGCTATAAGTACGTAGGCGATTACCGGTTTCTTAGTCCTGCGAACCATTGAACTACCCATTTACTAAAGACGAACTTCCATATCAAGTTAGCTGAGGAAGATAATAGCAGGTATCCCTCTTTTTAATCTCGCATCGTACTTTGCTTCTCCCTTGGTATACGAGAAGGTCGGCTTTGGTACCCTACCACATCTATCGGTGTATACTCGCTCATCATCCCAGATGGTTAATGTCGCTATCTAAAAATAAGTTTAATCCTATCTAAATTGAGGAATATGAAGTTGATAGCTGGATCTGAACTTAGAGTATCATCTTTAAAGACGCTATCTAGACTTGAAGAAAATGGTTTTACAGCAGTAGAAGCAGATCTATATGCTACCGAAGATCTCAAATTTCTAAGGGGATTCAGAACTCCATATTACCTATATCATAATAATGTTGTCGGATATAGGGTCTCGGCCTTCCCTGGTAATCTCAGTACTTATATAAAGTACTTAGTACAGCTTAGGAATAATACCTCGTTAGAGGTAATACCAATACTAGTATCAACTAAAATAAGTACACTTAGAGTGCTCATGAAATCACTTTCAGATGAAGGCTTTTCTAGTATAGTACTCGACCTAGGATTGATAATGACCGCACATAGGGAATGGAGCGAGAGGAGTTTCATAAAGATGATGGAGAACATCCCATACCTTCTGGATATCAACGTACTATTCAGGGTAGACCTACCCATACTAGCCCTATGTAGACTCTTCAACCTGCCTAAGGAGTATAGTGTAATAGTTCAATCCTCTATACATGAAGTCTATAGTAGTGGAGAAATAGTAAAGTGGTTTATACCAATAGGAGCTGAGCCTCTGAGATCACTGATCAAGCAGATGAATGTAGAAGTACGATACCTTTCTCCCGCTTTTCTAGAGGTACAGGAATACTTAGAGACCTTGAAGAGTATGCCTGAACTTGAGGGATTAGAACTAGTGCATCTTCCCCTTGTAAAAGGGTTCAAGGCAGTAGCTGAGCTAAGGCACAAACTTCAGAAGATTGAGCCCAAAGTCGAAGAGAGAGAACTCACAATATCAGAGTACAAGTTTGATACTATTATTGTGGATCATAGTGCTTGTGATCTATGCGGATTATGCATAGACATATGTCCTAGTAGTGCTATAGAACTCGATAAGGGGTTAATAGTAGTGAGCGATAACTTGTGTAAAAGGTGTGGAATATGTGTATCACTATGTCCTAAGAATGCTATAAGACTGGCCAAAAGATTAGAGGTAGAGACAGTTGAAGAGTAGTAGCAGAGTTAAAGGATTTAAAAGGGAATTGGAACTACTACATAAGCTATGGGATATGGGATTTGCTTGTATTAGAGGACCTGCCTCTGGTAGTAGGACTAAGAGAATATTCTACCCTGATATAGTGGCCATCAAGAATGGGGTAATTCTGATCTTAGAGGTCAAGACCACCAGGTATAAGAATGTTTATATAAGAAAGGATAAACTCGATAGATTAGTGAGCTTTCTCAGAAAAGCCTCAGGCAATAAGGAAGTAGCCTATGTCTTCATAGCTGTAAAGAGAATTGGAAAAACCGATTGGAAATTTGTCCCTACCTCAGAACTCATAGATATAGGCTCTAGGTATAAGATCGATATAGAACGAGTCAGGAGTTTAGGACTTAGAGACCTCGTAGAGCTAACTGTAGGACATAAGAAGCTTACAGACTATTTAAAGGAACAAAATAGTTCATCATCATCTCCTCGTTAGCATTAAGATAGTGTATACATAATTTCCTAATTATAGCCCTGACAGTATCCATGAGTTCAGGAGGCGATTTTCTAAGTTGTTCACAGGAGACTCTCCAGCTCTTTGCTTGTAATACTCTAACTATGAGCATTACTTCCTCTTCCTCAGAGAGATCAGGTCTATTTCCTGACCTATCAGCAAAGTACTTTCTCACAATCTTTAGGACTGAATCAAAGCAGTTCTCTATAGTCATTAGATTCCATGAATATCCGAGGAGCTTGGATATCTGTACTGGTGTGAACTTTGCATCTACATCCTCAGGGATGCACTCGTTACCGCTATTCAATAGTAGTCTAGCAACTTTAGGATTGAGATCATGATAGGGTTCATGGAGGGAATGTAGTAGTCTAGTCCTAAACTCTCTGTTAGCTATTTCAATAAGCTTAGAAGCCTTCTCAGTAAGCGGTTTAACAACTATTACACTATATTCACCGCTTACAGGATTTCTATCAGGGCTTATGTGTATGGGAATGAAACCATTCTTTATCCAAAATCTGAGTAGTTCATAGTTTACACCAAATCCAGCACCTACCCAGTCGTACCCATTACGCCTCCCCTCCTCTACTATGAATTCTAATGCCTTAGAACCTAATCCTCTACCCTGAACTTTAGGGTGAGTAGCTATCCTAACTATTCTCCATCCTTTGAGTTCGCTGAACTCCAATATTCTTGTATGTTTGACAAATCTATCTGGAATAATATTACCAGCAATCCATGCTCCTAAAGCCAACTTCTTAGCTATATCCTTAGGAATTCCTCCTTCTTCAGCTAGCTCTATAGCCGTCACTATTTTACCAGTGGGTAGGCTTAGATACCTAATAGTATGATGGGGGGCATCCATCATAATGCCTAGGTCATCTGGGTTATTTCTATAGTGTGCCATTACATATATACCTATGAACTGTCTGACATCTTTCTCTCTCTCTAAGAAGAATTCCTCTAGCTTAGGTGCATGATACTCTACTTCCATTTTATTAATATATTCCAGATCTTTTTCATCGAGTTCAGCTGGCTCAGCATCTAATAGTAAAGTGTCAAATAACCACTGTTCTACTGGGTCATCTATGGCGTACCTTATGGGTTCCTCCATTTCGTACTCGTATACTCTAGTCCTCTTATCTCGCTTTAGTAAACTTAGAAATCTTACTGAGAATCCCCTACCGCTTCCCTCATATCCGTGTATTGTAGATGAGAAGACGAGTTTATTAAACCTCCTATAGATTCCAAAGAGCATTGGTACTTGAAGTCCAGCGGCCTCATCCACTACTATTATATCTCCTTGTCTACGAAGTACTTCTAAGGGTTTGTAGTACTCTATGGTTATACCCTTAGCTTTTAGAGCTCTGATGAATCCCTCATCTACTACGGATTCTACACTATAATCCAGCTCTTCTAGCGTCTTTTTAGCTAGGTCGAAGAGGGATTGCACATTACTTATGTGAGGAGCTGTGACTAAGATCCTCACTCTGCCCTTTGCCCTCCTTAGTCTATGAGAGAGTGCAGCAGTACCTATCCCTATAGCACAGGATTTACCTCTACCTCTATCGGCTATCACTACAATAGCTATCTTTTCACCCTCTACTTTCTCGTAGAGCTTTTCCATGCACTTTATTACGTTAACCTGATCCTGTGTCAATGCTAATGAGTATGCTTTCCTAGGAAACTTGATCTTCTTAGGAACTTCTATACTCCCCTTAGTCCACTCTCTTACCACTTCTCTTTCGCTATATTTCAAAAAGAACCTACTATCGGCATCATATACTATTGTCCCCTCATGCTCCATTATCTTCCTGAGAAACCTTACTTTGAATAGTTGTCTAACCTGGTCTATGGTATAGCCTATAGTCACCAGGTTAGCTTGAAACCTAGTATAAGTACTTAAAAATTTCTCGGCCCTTGGCAGGAGTAACACTATAAGTCCTCCCCCCTTGATTATACCTATAAGTCTACCGAGATCGTTTGGACGTATCTCATCAAATAGATCTAAAATTGCGAAGTCATAAGTCATTCCTAGTATTTTTACGGTATCAGGATATGGTACGAAATCCGCACTTACGCCTTTAGGTATAAATTTTTTGAAATAATCTCTTCTCTCTCGAGCTTTATCGTACATGGGGTGGTATGTGTATAATATATTGAGGTTTCTACCTAGGCTCTCAGTAAATATTTTAAGTATATTAATCCCTATCTTAAGCGCAGTCATGGGGTCATTGGATACTACTACTATCATACGCCTATGGTTAGCTAGTCTTGCGTACTTTATTGATGTCAATATTTTAGCTATGAACTTCTTATCGATCATCTAGTACACCATGTATGCTAAAAACCTGCTTTGAATACATCATCAGGTTTCATCAACTCTCTTAATAATGTAGTGGCATATAATCCTTTTTTCAGTGTAAATTTCAATGTTAATTTATACTTACCAGGGTGTAGTTCATCATGGGATAGCGACATGACTTGTATCTCTAACGGTTTAAAAGCAGCAGGTCTGATACCTCCTTTTAATGAAAGTTCAGGTATCTCAGGTATCTTAAATAGAGCATTATCTATACCCTCTATTTCCAATACCTCTCTTTCTATTTCTCCTTGAACTCCACTAGAGGGCGTATACGTATAACCTATTAATGGTAATACTAATGTACTTCTTCCCTTTTCTATCAGTTCAAGAAAGGTACTCTTATTAGCACTAGTCACTATAATACTTCCCCTTAGTCCTCCTCTACTATCGATAAGTGATACTCTATCCCCTTCTTCAGGATATCTTAGAGATAGCCCTCTTAGCAGCCTTAGACTTAAAATTCTGTTGAAAATGTAAGATTGATAAGACTGAACGAATAGTCTTTTAGTAGTGAGGGGAAGTCTTCTAATAGCTCCTACGAAGTCGTTCGGTCTTCTAAGGAGGTATCTTAAGACTATTCTCTCATGTGTCAAACTCTTGGGCATGAGCTCTAATGCCCTTTCAAGATTGCCCTCTGATGCTTCCTCTCTAGCCGCTCTGGCTTGAGCGCTCTCATTAGGATATGTTGTCGTGATGAGCTCTTCTACTGCTCTTCTGAAATCTCTTTTGATTATATAGTATCCTATTATATGAGTATTGGGCCTTATAGTACCAAACCTCTGATGTCCATAGAATGCTGGAATACCACCGTACTCTTCTACTTCATTAAGAAACATCTCCATCCTATGGTTTAACACATCTATACTAAGTCTAATGTTCCTAATAACTATCGTAAATCTATTACCAAAGAGAAGACCTGGTCTTATGGGGAAGGGTCTCTTGATTACGAGGCCTATGGATATCCTATCGTCTATAGTGTTAGGTAATGATAGTATTCTTTTTTCATCTATGCCATAACAGCTAACAAACTGATATGTTACTGCCCTACTATCCTTAAGTCCAGCTACTTGAATATAGCTTCTGGGAATACCTATCGCCTTTGCAAGTTTTGAGATAGCAGTTTCCGTATCTATCCCCTTTTTCCCAAGCACTATCCAGAAGTAGTCTCCTGTAGATTCCGTATCTTTTATGATAGGCCTACTACTTGCTAGAGAACCATCTATCTGTATTTCTTCGACAATGAAGTCTTCTGGTCTCTCTCTAA
Organism: uncultured Thermoproteales archaeon; assembly: GCA_964522205.1. Classification (GTDB taxonomy): domain Archaea; phylum Thermoproteota; class Thermoprotei; order Thermofilales; family B20-G17; genus B20-G17. The sequence goes on along the minus strand of CAZFTG010000040.1, from coordinate 7,052 downwards.
TAGTACCTCCAATACCTGGAGTGTTCGTCAAAAATACGTCCATTCCCATAACTCTTTCTAAGAGATCATAAGTTAGCTTCAATCTAATCTTACCTCAGTAACTTTAGGTGCCCTGTAATGTTGTCTATGAGCTCCTCTGGGGCTGGTCCTATCCCTACAGCTGTTCTAGTACCGGGAGGAATTTCTGTTAGTCCCATATCCTCTACAAGTGAAGTTGGAAGTCCTGCATGTTTAGCCTTAGTATAGATCTCCATTAGCTCTTCCTCACTCTTTACCCCGAGTACTACTTTCTTCTGTCCTTCTCTCCACCAGTGTCTCCACCATTCCTCACACTCTCTTCTAGCAATCTCTGAGGCTATTACTGAGGCATGGGCTACTTGCGCTGCGAGTTTTCCTTTACTCATTTTGATATCTTCTCTTACTACGATCACCTGTTTATACTTGAATGACCTCATTTCCCTAGGATAGTTTATAGCCTATTTTCCTCAGGAATTCTCTTCTTTCCCTTATATCTTCTTCCTTTTCGACTCCAAGTGGGGGCTCTCCATCAACGACTCCAACTATTGCCCTACCTTTGTCAGTTCGAGCTATGATAACTTGTACTGGATTAGCTGTGGCACAGTATACAGTAGTGATCTCTTGAACTAACTTTAGAGTATTCAAGACGTTTATAGGCCATGCATTTCTGATAAGTAGTACGAAGGAGTGCCCAGCACCTATTTTGAGGGCATTTTCAGTAGCTATTCGCTTAAGTTCTTCATCGTTACCCTCCACCCTTATTAACCTCTTACCTGATGATTCACAGAATGCAAATCCAAACTTTATGTTTGGAACACTAGTGATTAATGCCTCATATACATCCTCAGTAGTCTTTATGAAGTGTGCTTGACCTATTATGATATTGGTATCGACAGGTTTCTCTATATCTACTACCTCGAATTCCAGTCCCATATCTTCTCACATTCTCTGAGAATATCAGGAGAATGATTTATTTTTTACCTTTTCTGTAACATGACATGTCATGTCAGTACACGGGATGTAAGAGAGGAGGCGAAGTAGTAATAATGCTTGATAGACCAGTAGTACTCTGTAGAGAGCATTTCAGTAGATTTCAGAAAGTACTAGAGAGAAAGGCACTAAAGAGTGGGATCTCGAGGATTAAAGATCTGAGGTTAAAGAGAAGAAGAGGTAAAATTAGGCTGGAGAACGAACTGTAGTTTTAAACTTAGCCCTCCATCTACTCCACTTATAGAGCGCCTCTAGTGCTGAAACCGCTCTACTAACTGTAGGATATGCAGGGATACCGTTACTGTTGAGATAATCAATGGCTTTTAGACTTCTCACACCCCCCACTAGGGAAGCTATTATTGGCTTCTCTACATGTGTATTTTCTCTAGCCTTTATTATACTCTCAGCTACTCTCATAGGATCGACTATTGCAGTCTCACAGTATAGTACTAGTATCGCGTGTACTAAGGGATATTTTAATGCGTCTACTAGGGCGCCATAGTACTCATGCTCAGTAGCCTGCCCTGTGAGATCTACAGGGTTTAGTGGACTTCCAAAGGGTGGCATATGCTTCCTCATCGTCTCCATGAGGTCTTGAGGGGGATCTACAAGCTTTAATCCTCTTTCGATACACTCATCAGTAGCCATGACCCCTATTCCTCCTCCATTCGTTATTATTATAACTCCTTCGCCCTCAGGAGCCTTAAGCTCGGATAGTGCTCTTGCCCAGTCAAGAGCACTTTCAAGATCTAGTGCTCTTAATATGCCACATTGCTTAAAGGCTGCGGAGTATATAGCGTCATCAGTGGCCATAGCACCAGTGTGGGATATGGCGGCTTTAGCACCGCGTTTGGATCTACCAGCCTTTATGACTATTATAGGCTTTTTCATAGAGACCTCTCTAGCTACCTTCATAAACTCTCTTGCACGTCTTAATCCCTCTAGGTATATCATTATAGTCTTAGTACTATCGTCATCAGCAAAGAACTTCAGGAGATCAGCATCATCTATATCAGCTTTATTACCTACACTTACAACAGCCGAAAGGCCTATTTTCTCTGATATGGTCCAGCCCATAAGCGCTATACCTAGAGCTCCGCTTTGACTTATTAGTGCTATTTTACCAGGAAGAACCTCTGCAGGACCAAATGTCGCATTCAGTTTAGATTTAGCACAGAAGATTCCGAAGATATTAGGTCCTAGTATTCTCATACCATACTTGGAAGCTATCTCTACTATCTTCCTCTCTAATTCTACATTACCTACCTCTTTAAAACCAGAGGAAATTATCACTAGTACTTTAACACCTTTCTCGCCACATTCCCTAACTATAGTGGGCACAATAGAAGCGGGTACACATATTACTGCTAAATCTACTTCATCTGGTATATCCTTTACACTAGGATAGCATTTTAGTCCTAAGATCTCAGTAGCCTTCGGGTTTACTGGATATACCATCCCTTTAAAGCCGTATTTTATGATATTCTCTAGGATCTCATATCCAACTTTTCCAGGATAGCGGGAGGCACCAATTACAGCTACACTTCTGGGATGGAACAGATACCTAAGAGTATTGCTATGTGCTCTCAATTCTCGTTTCACCATGAACAGAGTACAGTCGGAGATTTAAGACTTTAGCTCCTACTCTAGTTCTCTAAAGGTCGCCGTTATCTCTTCTTTTAATTTGTCATATATTTCTCTTCTTATTCTACCTTCTTTGAATAGTTTTTCAAGCTCCTCAAGTCTTCTCTCCATTTCCCTTCTAGTAGCTCCTGGTGGATATCCTGTCCGCTTTCTGTGTACGGAGTACATTTCTTCTAATCTCCTCATTCTGAACTCTAAAGTCTCTAATCTCCTTTGATGTTTCTCTACATTTCTACTATATTCCTCTTTTAATGATTCATACATGTCCTTTCTGAGTATTCCCAATTCCTTCTTGATCTCTAACTCCTGTAGTTTATTTCTGAAGTAGTTTGCTAATGTTTGTTCTCTACGAATAATCTCGGTTACTTCAGCTCTCAGAGTCTCCAATTCCTCTTGAACCTTCTTTACAGATTCCAGGTACTGTGACCATATGAGGTCGAGTTCTTTGAGTCCATTCTCTACGTGTTCAAATGCCTCTATTTCATGTCTCTCCAGTACCTCTTCCGGAACCTTTGTCTCTTCACTCATTCTTCTCCCTCCTCAATACGTTCTTCAATTGAACCAGTCAGCTCTTCTTTAAGTTTTAGATAGGTTTCCTCGGGAAGCTTACCTTCTCTTCTTAAGTCTTCTAACTTCATGAGTGTTAGTCTTAGTCTACTCTCAGCTATGGGTTTAGCGCTCATTATCTTCTTCAGGTGTTCTTCTGCCCTTTTGATATTACTTTCGAAAATGGAATTTAACCTATTTAATCTATCTTCATATTCCCTCAATTTCCTCTCTAGATCCTCTCTTCTCTTACGATAGTAGTTCTTATCCATTAATCTCAGCTCTACCTTCACATCTAGCTCCTCTATCTCTGATCTTATGACACTTATGAGTTCTTTTAGTACCTCTATTTGAGCTTCAGCATTAGCCTTAATCCTCTCCCATCTGTTTAGGAAGTTCTTAGTACTATCCTCGTATTCACTCCAAAGTCTATCCAGTTTTTCAAGCTCACGAGCTGCATCGTTCATACTCTGGAGTATCAGTTCTCCCTCTTCTACTGCTGGAGGTGTGGGTGGGACTTCTACTTCTGCTCTCTCTTCGATTTCTGGCTTTACCTCTACCTCCGCTTCTGGGGCTTCTGCCCTTTCCTTAGCTCTCCTGTATAGTATGCATTCAACATACTTAGTAAGGCAGGGAAGCGTAAGAGGGTCTATAGTTTTGCCTGTTACTGAGCATACGAACATGCCCTTTTCATCTCTATATAGGTACGGGCATATGGTACTCACACTATCACCTCTACACCTTGATATCTACTTATGTTTAATAAATAAAGGTATTGAAAAATAAAAGACCTAAAGTGAAGGAGAAATTAAAAGAAGTCCCGAATGGATTCCAATTATAAGTAGTAAGTAGATAGGAGAATTAATTTACCAGTCTATAGTATTACTCACTGAAGGTAAGATATCATGAACTCATCAAAAACTATTACCTTGAGAGAAGCACTTAAGGACTTTCTAAGAGAGGAGGGGCTTTCTCTAAGAGACATCCTAGAAGTAATGGATGAGGATCCTAGAGGGCTTATTGAATCGTTACTGAAGAGAGTAGATATAGACATCGATCAAGCAGTAGAGCTAGAGAGAAACTTCACTAGTAGACAGCTGAATTTAATAATATTAGCATTACATATATTTTATATAGCTAATGTAAGTGGATATTATAAGGGATACTTAATAGTACCACTCAGAGAGGAAGTAGTCAATAAAGAGGGTAAGATAACAAAGGAAGGATTGAAGAAGATAATAAAGAGTCTAGGACTTAAGCCCAGATGGAGCACCCTTCCAATCTAGGTATAGGTAATACTGTAGACGAATATCCATAATTAAATAAACGCTTTATAAATTACTTTCAGTTAAGTCTGAGTGTACTAACAGTACTATCGAAGTGAATCATTCCTTAGGTGCTCATCGCTTGAAGGCATATAGCTTAAAAGAGGAACAGAAGGGTATCGATATAGCATCCATCGAAAGAGAATATCTATCTAAGTCCGATTGGGAAGTAGATGAAAATGCAAACTCCAATAGGTCTTTTAGTAATTTCCTCGACTTCCTCCTGGACAAGACACTAAAATATCCTAACATTCTATCCCAATACCTACCAGTTAAAGCTGTGAAAATGCACTTTAACGGAGATATACATATACACAAATTACCATACTCCCTATGGATACCCTACTGTGTGGGCTGGAGCTATGCAAATATACTCAGAAGGGGACTCAGATCACAGACGGTAGTCTCAAGACCTGCTAGACACTTGGATACAGCAGTCTCACACTTGGTAAATTTCTTCTTTCAAACAGCTCAAGAGTGGACAGGAGCCCAAGCAGTTTCAGCATTCGACCTATATACAGCACCCTTTGTAGCTAAAGATGCACTATCTCCAATCAAGATTAAACAGATACTCCAGAGTATGCTCTTCGAACTAAACTACCCCAGTAGAGCTGGGTACCAAAGTCCCTTTACAAATATAACACTAATACTAGATACCTGCAGAGACCTACTCACAGGGGATGCTATAGTAGGTGGAAGAACTGTAGGGACACTAGGCGACTACGTAGGTCAAGCAGTAGACATAGTTAGAGCACTCATGGAGCTCTACCTAGAGGGCGATGCACTCTCCCAACCCTTCACCTTCCCAATACCCACTTTAATGGTCACTCAGAACTTCGACTGGAATGGGAGAAGATGGGGGGATCTAGTATACCTAATATTCAAAGCACTAGCCTATAGAGGTACAGCATACCTCCTAAATGGCTACTCCTCCAATGTAGAGGCACTATATGCTATGTGCTGTAGACTGACAATAGATACAGAAAGAGTCAACAACCATAAGCGAGCTCTTCTCAAAGTAGACATAGAGGAAACACAGGAACTGATAAGAAGAAGTAGAGGAGCGTGGGGAAGTTGGGCACTACCAGACGCTACGGGAAGTATAGGAGTCGTAACTATAAACCTACCTAGAATAGCTGCGCTTAGTAAAGGAGACTGGGGCAGATTTGAAGAATACCTCCAAGAGAGATTAGAGGTAGCTAGAGAAGTCCTACTCACCTGGAGGGCTAGATATGAACACAGCTTAGCATCAGGTCTCATGCCGCTTACTAAAAGTTACATGGGTAGTCTCGAAGGACACTATAACACCTTTGGATTGGTAGGACTTCCAGAAGCAGCAGCTAACTTCATGAACGAACCGACACTATGGTACACCCTAGATTGGAAACGAGTACTAGAGGCTATGAGTATAGAGAAGAAAATGGTAGCACTAGTGGATCAGTATGCGAGAGAATACGAAGAACTAGACGGCTACCTGTACAATGTAGAAGAAGTACCAGCCGAATCGGCAGCCTATAGACTCGCTAGTAGAGACCTAGAGGTACTAGACTGGTCCAATAATGGAGAACACCTAGCCATTCCCATGGTAGATGGAGTACCCTTCTACTCCAACAGTATAGTACCCTACTATGCTAAACTCTCGATAATGGAAAGAGCGAAACTAGAGGGAGAAGTACAGCAGATGTTCACAGGAGGAGTGATGATGCACCTATTCCTAGGACAATTACCAGACATAGAAGCACTAAAGAAACTCGTCTACAGAATAGCTACAGGCACCAAAGTAGTGTACTTCAGTATAACACCAGTACAATCAGTATGTAAGAAGTGTAGGACAAGCCTAGTAGGACTCTACGATAAGTGTCCAAAGTGCGGTGGAGTAGTAGATGTATGGAGCCGTATAGTCGGATACTACAGACCCCTAAGTAGCTGGAACCTAGGAAAACGAGCAGAGTTCAAGATAAGGGTCAAGTACTGATAATCTATAGCTATGATGGGCCCGCCGGGATTTGAACCCGGGACCTCTTGCTCACTGAGCGCTACACTTATCAGGCAAGCGCTCTAACCGAGCTGAGCTACGGGCCCTAACCCCATCTCTATAGGTATTAGAGAAGACTTAAATCTTTCTACATATCCACCGATTCCCCCCATGAGATAGAGGTAAAAGTTATAAGTAAGTTAATAGATACTACTTATGGATCCGCAACTCCGGCGGCCCGCTCCTAAGGAGGGCGTAAATGCCTCGAGATGAAGGAGCGGCCTCCAGTTGCGGGAACATTCATAAATGAGTGCCCGAGGGGAGCAAACACCCTGCGAGGGGGTACTCGGGTATGATACAGGTGATCGGTAGCCCGTCAAACGTACTGCTGAAGCTAGCAAAACCTGCGGCCGTAACTCCGGTTGATCCTGCCGGACCCGACTGCTATCGGGGTGGGACTTAGCCATGCAAGTCGTGGACCCCAGGCCACGGTGGGGTCCGGCGCACGGCTCAGTAACACGTGGCTAACCTACCCTCGGGACGGGGATAACCCC
>CAZFTG010000039.1:0-12703 GCA_964522205.1 uncultured Thermoproteales archaeon | reverse complement strand
GCGCTAGTAAAGGGTAGAGTGACTTATGAGAGAGGTAAATTCGTAGAGATTCCCAAAGGGCCTCTCTACCTGAGTAGAGAGGTAGCCGATATAGGTGAAAAGGGATTAAGTGAAGTAGAAGAGGTAGAGGCAATCCTCCAGCAGCTTAAAGAAGATCTAGAGCATGGTATTTCAAGAGCCACCATACACAGGAGAACCTATATACTATTTCTAGCAGTACTCAGATCCGGAAAGATGAGTAGAGAAGAGAAACTGAAGGCCATAGATAGTATAAATAGGTTCAGAGAAAAAATGGGTTGGAAACCCTTTAAGCTTAAAAGACCCCTATAAAATTTTATATTATTTTTATATGGAGCTTAATCTTCGAAGTATTCACTATCACGAGTAACTCTTTTCACGGAGCATTATGTTGATAATATCTTCCTATGACCTCAAGAACACTATACACTGAATTCAGAGTTATGTACATAAGTAGGACACACTCTACATACTGGAAATGACAAAGGTAAAAATAGAGGACACACTACCTACGGGGGAGAAGATATCAATAACCCTAGAAGGCAGTGAAATCTCTGAGAGTAGAATACTACAAGTTTTAGAAATGCTAAAAATAATGACAGGGAACCGTGAGAAGAGCGAAGATAGTAGTAGGTTAGCAGAAGTACTATGGAATGTGATATTAGAGAGATTTAGTGATGGTAGACCATTTACGAGTAGGGATCTTCTTAAGGCTGCATTTGAGGAGCTTGGTATTGACCTGAAGCTGAGCACTATATCGACCTACTTGCTCAGATTCTATAGGAAGGGATTACTTAGAAGGATGGGTAAAGAGGGTATGAGTATAAGGTATGTACTACCTAAGGGGATACTTGAGAAGATACACCCCGTCCCCTAAGTATGTGAAAGGCTATTATATCACTCTTAGTAATTATCCCTACTACTCTAGACCCCCTCCTAACCAATACCGCGGGAAACCCCTCCATGAGCAATCTCATAGCCTTAGTGATCCCCTCGTCCTCATTCAGCACGGGGAGAGGCTCATCCATTATTTCAGATATCTTGAGTTCTAGTATCTTATCCCTCCTTTCAAATAGCAATAGCTTCATAAGAGAGTCCTCGTATACAGTACCAATCACTCTACCGCGGCTATCTACTACAGGAATCTGAGATATGCCCTTCTCCCACATTATCTTAGCTGCAGTCCTTACATCATCATCTTCAAATACTGTTATTACGGGAGTGGTCATAACTATGGAGACCATCACTTCTCCCTCTTTCTCAAGAGCCTCTTCCAATACTTTCACTATTTTTCTGAGAGTTGAAAGTCTGGGATCTATGGATCCGCGTTCTATACGTGCAATTAGAGATTGACTTACTTTGGCTCTTCTCGCCACCTCCTTCTGAGTCAATCCAGCCTTAATACGCATTTTCCTAAGCTCTTCGGGTGTAGGTAAGCGACTCATATTACTCTCAATAATTAATCAATACTATACTAGATAAATTTTTCACTTGATGAGAACCGATAGAAGAGGGAGTAAGAAAATGACAAATATTAGTGGTTTGATCACTACTAAGCTCTTACTCGTGTAATCTCTAAGCTTATTTAGTCCCTCTACACCTAATACACGTAATTTACATGTAATAATGTGCTCCTCTACATAACACTCATACATGTTATCTAAGGAGTTGCTCAATACTTCTCTACTCAACTTATATAACTCTCCTATTTTAAACCTCCTCCCGAGTACACTATACTCTTCTCTAGCCCTTATACCCACTATTGAATGAGTATCTGTAGTCGTTATCTCAAGATCTCTTAGATTAAACTCCTTCATGAGACGTGTTCTGAGTTTACATCTCACTGGAAGGAGTATATTATTAGAGTCGAAAGATAGTATCGAAAAAAGATCATCATCAAAGCGTAGAGTGACACACGCAATACCACCACTACCCAGTTCGTAGGTATCCGCATCAGCTACCTTTAACCTACTATATCCAATCATTACCTTGTCATACCTTTTCAACCTCTTAGAAGTATACACCACATTTCTAAGCATTTTCACTATATTAAAATAGAGCTCACTATTCGGCACTACTACTGGATTATGATCATCAACATAGCTATTATGCGAATCTATGATTACTACTGATCCTAGTTCGCGTTTAACTCTCTCCTGAACATACTGTGATATATCATCCATACCATGAGTATGTCTACTGATCATACTGTATATAGTATCATCTATGGATAAATTGAAGGAAGAGAGATCCTCAAACTCCACTCGAAAGGGTATACTTATACTTGATTTCTGAGATGTGGAGAGCACTTTCTCTACAATCCTCTTCAGTGATTCTCTAAGCTGTCGAGAGCTAGTGGCATCTAGCTCGTGAGAGGAAGCACTATGTAGTACTATACATGCTACTCCGTATTTTTCGAACTCCTCTATGAGCATAGTAGAGATAGAACTACTACCCACTGCTCTAAAGGGACCTGGGTGAAGGCCTGGTATTACTAATACTACTTTAGGAGTGTCCGTGAGGACATCTCTGAATAGGAGAAACCTAAAATCTATCGATCGATCAGTACCTATACCATTAAGAACCTCCTCTAGAGGCTCTACCTCATTAGCCCATAACAATTTTATGAAGCTCGAAATAACTTTAGTCGCCGGAGCTCCTAAGATATCAACTCCAAATTTATTTAAATATATAAATATAATAAACAATAGTAGTATAGATATCACTCCTAAAAACGTGGATAGAGGTGAGATAATAGATACTACGAGAAGAGAATACATAGATACCATGATTAGAATGATAAGCTTCCTTATGTTTAATCCACATCCTAAGAAAAGCGTGTAGAATAAATTAAGAGATGTCAATACCATTATCACATCAGCAGAGTGTGTAGGGAGGGATACGAACATAGAGAGTACTCTAATAAGGGCTCCACTCCATAACGCGAATACTAGAAAACCTAACATTCTTCTAAGGGGTAGGAGTTTGTAATGGCATATGTAAAGAACAGCTGAATGCGATAATACTATAAGTAACGATATGTAAGTCATAGGATCGTAAGGAGCTGTGAGTATGAATAATGAGATAATAACCATTGTCAAGATCGCTAGGTAGAGGGTTTTTGGTAGGGAGAATACGAATGATTTATAGTACTCTACAAATAGTCTAAGATCAGAGGCCTTCCTAATGCAGGATCGTGGCATCACGATATGGGGAAAAACGGTAAATGAATATATAACGGTTTGCCCAGTGTGCGGAGAAGGTGCTATGAGAGTGAGGATAGCTATTCATAATATACCTAATATAGGTAATATAGTTATAGAATCTAGAAAGTGTACTAAGTGTGGCTATACTCACACCTACACCACACCAATGGAGGTCAGAGAGGGGACTAGAATAACCTTTAGAGTGGAAAAAGAGGATGATCTAAGTGTGAAAGTAATAAGATCACCCTTTGCCACTCTAAAAATACCAGAACTAGGATTAGAGATAAAGCCTGGACCACTAGCTACAATGTTCATCACTAATATCGAAGGAATAATAGAGAGGGCTAGAGATATCGGGCGAACCTACCTAACCTTAGCTACAGATGAGGAAGAGTACAATTCCTCTAGACTATTCCTGGAGAAAGTAGAGGAGGTGAAGAGAAGTACGAAGTTTACAATAGTTATCGAGGATCCCCTTGGATTAAGCGATATTTTAGTACAGAATGATGAACAGAAAAAGAGAATAAAGAAGGAAGTAGTTAAGTAGAGTGTAAAAAAATATATTGATCGCAGTATATAAAATTATAGATAGAGAAATCTGGTGATTAAACATGGCTAAGAGGAGAAAAAGCGAGAAAGAAAGAGTAGCACAACCCATAAGTGGAGCTGGACTAATCACTTTCTACCAAGAGGAGATCAAAGGGATAAAGATCAAACCAATATACGTAGTTGTCACAGCAATACTCCTCCTTTCATTAGTTATGCTGGCGCATATCGGATTTTTCACACCATAGGGGAGAATAGGTTATGTTTAAAATATCCAAGTTTGTAGATAGAAATGTATACTATGTAGAAATACCGGGGTACAGAAGTGAAGTACTAGATCTCATGCTAAAGAGAAATGTAACAACAGTTCCCATAGTAAGGAAAGGCACTAGAAGACTAGTAGGAGTGATCACTAAGAGGGAATTAGTAGCACAACCAGACGAAGAACAACTAGCGATGATAGTAAGAAGGGATATTGAAATACCACATGAAGAGGACTTACTCGACAAGGCTATAGAGATTATGATAAAGGAGGAGATCGAAGAGCTACCAGTATGTAATAGCAACAATGAACTTCTAGGAGTGCTGAAGATCTCAGATATACTAAGACGAGTGGTATCGATTATGAAGATAGAGGATACCATAAAGGGCTATTATGATAACCTAGTTCCCTGTGTATGGATAGAGACACCGCTAAGAGTAGCTATGAGCGTAATGAAGTACCTTAAGACGGATACGCTGGTAGTACTTAATAATGAATCTCAAATAGTAGGGTTGATTACGGATAAAGATCTGATAAGACAAGTCGAGATAATAGTTCGCGAAATGAAATCCGATATTTCAGCCCCCTCTGAGGGAGAGGCTTGGTCATGGGATCCGATAACCCTAGTGTATGTCACAAAGCTAGAGATGACAGTACCCCTTCATCTCAAAGTATCCGATATAATGAGAAGGGAAGTACCTACAGTTAGCGAGTTCACATCGATAAGTAGATGTGCTAGATTAATGGTTCAGAGAAATACTGATAGGCTGTTAGTCCTAGATACCAGAGGAGAACCTGCTGGAATACTGAGAGGAATGGACGTACTAAGGGCGTTTCACCATAAGATCATTAGGCGTGCTTACTAGCCTCTTCTATCCCCTTTATTATCTCTCTCAATGCTGATCTTACATTGGAGGTTCTCTCCACGATAGTTCCAGTAACTATTATGTTAGCACCAGCTTCAGTAGCTTTCCTAGCCAATTCTCTGCTATTTATACCACCACCCACTACCAGTGGTATCTCAAGTACGCTATTTACCCTCTTTATGAATGATGGTGGTATTGGGGGTTGACCTGAACCAGCCTCTAGGTATACGAATCTAAACCCCATGTACTGTGCAGCTAGTGCATAGGCTACTGCTATCTCTGGCTTCTCATAAGGTATGGGTCTACTATAACTCACATATCCCACAGTCCCTCCTCTACCACATATCACATAGGCTAAGGGTATGGCTTCAATATTATACCGCTTAATTATAGGAGCGGCTTGTACTTGAGCACCTATGATGTGGTATACTGAGGTAGAGGTAAGTACTGAGAGAAACCATATGGCGTCTGCGTATTTGGATATATTACTAACATTTCCAGGGAATAGTACTACTGGGATGTCTACTTCCTCTTTAATTTTAATAATCATATCATCTAACAGGCGCTCGGTTACTCCCAGACTACCACCTATCATCAGGAAGCTCGAGCCCGCTTCTTCGGCTATCTTAGCTATCTTTAGACCTTCCTCAGGCGTAGTCTTATCAGGATCTACGAGGGTTGAGTGTATAGTGTGCTCTTCCTCTATTCTCTCTAATATGTATTCCTCTACTTTTCCTATTCTCGACATCTAAGAAGTCACCCTTGCATAGAATTCATCGACAAATCTACTGTAGTAGTCTACCGAAGAGAATATAGCGACTTGCTCGAATTCCTTTGATAATCCACAGAGACCGCACTTCACTAAGACCGTGTTCTTATTCTTTAGCACACTTACTCTAACTGTACGCTGACCGCAATTAGGACATGTGAAGACCTTTGGTATTACTTTCCTCCTCCTCACTATCCTTTTTCTCCTCTTCCTCCTACGCCCCATTGATCTCACCTCCCACCTACTATTACCACCTTTTCATCTAAAGTAGTCTTGATATTAAAACTTCTACATAAGAAAACACTTTCCTCTCCTCTCAAGAGCTCCAGTTGATATCTCAATACGGGTTCGATCCCCTCTCCTTCGATAAAGTACTCCAGTATATCTTCAGTACCTATTTTAGTTAGATCCTCGAGAAGAGTTATATCAGATGAAAGTCCCTCTATCCTAGTACTACCATCATCTAGGACTAGTTTTAATGTCACTACAGGGACTACAGATAGCATCCTTTCCTCAAAACACCTATGAGCAGGAGAGCCTATCATCTTACCACAGTAGCTACAGTAGTAGTTCAGTACTACATCTACATCAGCCATACGTGCTTTAATCCTAACAGGACTACCTGGGGAGATATCTTCAAAGCTCTCTACCTCCTCGGGAGTGTCAAATATGTTTGAATCGGACAGAGGCGTGCACTTAGACCAAAGTGTAGACTCGAATAGGCAGTCTCCCCTCAGTAAGGGCTCTAGATCGCTAATCTTCAGTTCTATCCTACAGATTTTATCACTACTCTGTAGAAGTGCAAGTCTTACAGTATCGTGTGGTACTGCTATCCAAGCAGCACTCTTAAGACCACAGAGTAGCGTCCTAAAACCTCTATCCATTAGGAAAGCTGAAAGCGTTCCTCTAACATTAGTAGAGAATCCTAGTTTATCTATCTCGATCTCATCTATACTAAGTGTTTTTTCCACATTCTCTACAGGGATCTCCCCTATCTTCTTGAAAGAAGTGTTACTACCAGTAGAGTACTCTATGAACTTTCTCCCCCCTACTTCAAACTCCTTACGTATGTTTAGGATTGCTTTAATCCTCACCATATCTCCCGCTTTGATGTATTTAGCCCAGTTAGCTTTTCTACCCCATAGGACCAATCTAATCAAGCTATCCTTATTCCCAACTCCTTCTATGCAACTGACTGATCTTATACCCCATCTCGTCTCGATCTGAATTATGTCTTTAACTGACGTCACGGTAAGTTCTAGAGTCTTAAGTTCCTCCTTAAGTAGATCACTAATTGAAGGTAGATCTGTGTGCTGTGGGTTGGCTATTATCGCTCCTTTTTCGCCTAGGCTAAGCTCCAATCTTCTTCTAAACCTGGTTGAACGTGCATTCTCTATTCCTATTACGTCTCCCAATTCTAGCTGTAGATCTTCAACTAGTCTCACATGAGGAGGCCATAGAGTCACCGAGATGACACCACTATCATCCGCAACTTTTATCTTCGCTAGTTTCAGTTCCCTATCCTCTCTTTTGAAGACTAAAGGGGGATCTACGTCAATAACCCTACATACTATCTTCACCTTACTAAGCCCTTCTACTAGGTCCTCTATCTTCACTCTAGCTGTCCTTAGTACAGGTTTTACGGCCTCTATCCCAAGTTCCTTAGCTACTAGAAGAGCAGCCCCCTCCTCTGTAAGTAGACCACCCATCTCTCTGATCTTACCTCTAACTCTCTCGATGAACTCCTCTATGGTTATATCATTCCTCTTCCTAACCTCCTCCATTAATTGCCTCAGTAGATCCTTCGAATCCCTATCTTCAGACAATAGTACTACCCGATGTAATTATTAATGGTGTTAAAAATCGTTTATTCTAGTGATCTCAGATCCAATCTCAACATAGAGATTCTACTTACTATGGTAATACTTAAATCGAACCCCTAGATCAGCAAGAAGGAGATACTGTGAGAATTCTGTATATTGATGAGAAGAAGAGAACAGTGAAATTAAAGGTGGAGACAGAAGACGATCTATGGGATCTGTACAACATCATCGAAAGGGGAGATGTAGTATACGCCAGAACAACACGAGAACTAAAGACAAGCTCTGGTAGTAAGAGAAAAGCCATGACTATAGGTCTAACAGTAGAGTGGATAAGATTTCAGCCCTTCACCACGAGACTAAGAGTACATGGAACAATAGTTCAAGCACCCAGAGAGCTAGATCTCGAAGGGCAGAGACATACACTGAACATAGATCTAGGCCATGAAGTAACAGTATATAAGGAGAGGGGGTGGGGCAAGTATCATTTAAATAGACTAAAGAACGCATGTAGACGCAGTACTGTCAGGGCACTTATAGTAGGAGTAGATGATGAAGAAGTGACTATAGCTAGAATCCACGATTATGGCGTAGAACCCCTAGTCAATATCGTACTACACATACCTGGAAAAGTGTATCCAATGGTAAAAGCTATTGAGCTAAAGAAGGAAATCTACAGGGTCTCGACTAAGATAAGAGAGCTATGTGAAAGATTCAAGATAGAGGTTCTGGTCATAGCAGGACCTGGTATTATGAAAGAATTGGTCAAGGAAGAGCTTAAAAAATATCCTGAACTCAAGCAGGTGAAGATATACCTCGAGAATGCGTCTACAGGAGGATACAAGGGAGTACACGAAGCATTGAAGAGAGGAATACTTCTAAGAGTACTCAAAGACTACAGTATTGTAGAAGAGGATAAAATAATGGAAGAAATACTAACGTTACTGGTTAAGGATGAAGGTAGAGTGGCATTATCCATAGACGAAGTAGAGAGGGCTGTTAAAGTTGGAGCTGTAGATAGGCTATTTGTAACAAGCGAACTCATGAGATCGCCTGATGAGCATACTAGACGTAGAGTAGAGGAGATACTGAAGACTGCTGAGAGTACAGGTGCTAAAGTGAAGGTCTTCAGCTCATTTCAGAACGCCTATCTACAGTTAAAACGTATGGGTGGTATAGTAGCAATACTCAGGTACCAGCTTTCATGAGATAGGAAAGTACTTTTAGGTTTACAGAGTTAATACTAGCGATATTCCATGGACTGGAATGAGATACTGAAACTGGTCAAAGAGAACTTATCACAGGATTTAGGTATAGAAGAGGAGAGGATACCATTAACAGAGCCCACAAGAGATGAATACGGAGACCTCTCGATACATCTTTATAAACTAATGAAGATCACAGGAGAAGCTCTAGAGAGAATCAGAGAAATCTCAATTAAAACACTCAGAAAACTAGAGATAGTGGATAAAATAGAAGAGAAAGGGTACTTCCTAAACCTATACCTTAATCGAGAGCAAGTATCTAAACATGTGCTGAGCGAGATTCTAGTAAAAGGAAAGGAGTATGGGTATAACAATATAGGTAGAGGAAAACTGGTAATTGTAGAACATACATCGACTAATCCTAATGCACCTATACATATAGGAAACCTCAGGAATAGCTGTTTAGGGGATTCGTTTTCGAGAATACTGAAAATCCTAGGATTTAATGTTAGAAGACATTTCTACGTAGATGACTGCGGAATTCAAATGTCCATCACCGGAGTGGGCTATGATCTACTCAGTAAAATGGGCGTATCACCCTCTAAAGACTTTGATCTTTGGTTGGGCTCCATATACGCCATAGTAAACCTATTCCTTGAGATCTCAGATCTCAAGAGTACTATATATCACCATTTAAGAGAAGAGTCTAAAAGTAGGTATGAGATTACAGAGGAGGAGTACGAGTATCTTAGGAGAAGGCTCATAGACTATAGAACGGAGCTGAGACCTCTCCTTAAGAAGTTAGAAGAACTCTACAGTATACAGGAGGATTTGAAGAGTAGGTTTCCAGAAGAGTATAAGAGAATACTAAGAGCATTAAAAGATGTAAAAGACCTAGGACAGCTCATTGAAAAGTGGAACTATGCATACGAGACCAAAAGTGATACTCACGTGGTCTCGGTATTAAGGGATATGGTAGATAAGTGTATGAGGGAAATCCTGGATACATTGAAGATGTACAATATAGAATTCGACTCTCTAGACTACGAATCAGACCTCGTGTGGTCTGGACTAGTAGAACGTATCATTAAGAGCCTAGCTCTCACTCCATATTTAACGAAGCGGGATGGGGCGTTAGTGCTCAAACTAAGCGAGTTCACAAAGGATCCTAGTATTCCTGATCTAGTCCTAGTTAGATCAGATGGCACTACAATTTACACTACTAGAGATATAGCATACACCGTGTGGAAGTTCGAACATGTAGGAGCGGAAAAAGTATACAATGTTATAGCTACTGAGCAAAATCTGCCTCAGAGGCAGATAAAATTAGCACTTAAGATCTTAGGGAAAAAGTATGCTGATGATCTAGTACACTTGAGCTATGAACTAGTCCATCTCAAGAATTTCAAAATGAGTAGTAGGAGAGCTAGATATGTAACAGCACGAGAGGTCTATAGGGAAGCACTAGAGAGGGTCATGAAAAGATTAGCTAACTCTAGGAGATCGTATAGTGAGCACGAGAAGCAGAGAATAGCGAGAGCTGTGGGTGTAGGGGCGATCAAGTTTGCACTACTGAGGACATGGCGACTGAAACCCATACTATTCGAGCTTGATAAAGCGTTAAACCTCGAGGAGAATAGTGGACCCTTTATCCAATATAGTTACGCAAGAGCCTCTGGTATTCTCAGAAAGGCAGGAGAAGTAAAGATAGATCCTCATACGGTAGACTATTCAAAGCTAACTACTGACATAGAGTGGAAAATGACCAAGTTGATGGGGAAATTCCCCCTCATAATTTTAAACTCGTATAAAGATCTAAGACCATCACTGATAGCTGAGTACCTATTGACCCTAGCTAAGGTCTTCACTACATTCTACGAGAGGATACCAGTACTAAATGCACCCGATGAGGATACTAGAATAGCCCGATTATCTCTTGTAGAGGCCTATAGGACTGTAGTATCCAATGGACTCAGTCTACTAGGTATAGAAGCCTTAGAGATTATGTAAGGTGGATAAGGTTTTAATTTGACTATAATCATGTGTCTTTAGGTGGTATAGGTGCCAGCTATAGAGATAGGAAGAATCTGTGTCAAGATAGCTGGTAGAGAAGCCGGTAGAAAGTGTGTTGTAGTCGATATAATAGATGAGAACTTCGTACTAGTAACAGGGCCAAAGGCTATTAGTGGAGTAAAGCGAAGAAGAGCGAATGTCAAGCATCTCATACCCACCGATCGTAAAGTGAAGATAGACAAGGGTGCTACTGATGAAGAAGTCTCCAAGGCACTAGAGAATGAAGGACTGCTCGACTTCATGAGAGAACCCGTCAAGCCTAAGATAAGCATAGTATGAGGTGTCATAGTGCGAGTATTATTGGGTACTAAACCACCAGCCATAGAGAGGGAAGTCTATATAAAAGATGAAGAGCCCACAGATCCAAGGTATGGTAAACCACCGGATAAGAGAGGTGTCGAAGAACTACTACAGGCAGGTATCATAAACCTTGACAAGCCCGCTGGACCCACAAGTCATGATGTGGTAGCT
Organism: uncultured Thermoproteales archaeon; assembly: GCA_964522205.1. GTDB lineage: Archaea > Thermoproteota > Thermoprotei > Thermofilales > B20-G17 > B20-G17. The sequence goes on along the minus strand of CAZFTG010000039.1, from coordinate 1,467 downwards.
TGGATAAAGAAGATGTTCAATTTGAAGAAAGCAGGGCATGGAGGAACCCTAGAACCCCTCTAGGGGTGGGGAAATCCGAAAGTAACTGGAGTACTACCGATAATGCTGGGAAGAGCTACTAAAATAGCTCAAGCACTAATGACAGCACCCAAGGAATACGTCTGCCTAATGAGACTCCATGGAAGAGTCACCGAAGATGAACTAGTCGAAGTACTGAGAAAATTCATCGGACCCATATACCAGAGACCACCACTAAGATCCTCTGTTAAGAGGGTTGTGAGGATAAGGAGGATATACTACATAGAACTACTCGATAGAGAGGATAGAAATGTACTAATACGCGTAGGATGTGAAAGAGGTACCTATATCAGAAAGCTATGTCACGATATAGGAGAGCTCTTAGGCTGTGGAGCACATATGCAGGAGCTGAGGAGAACTAAGGTAGGGCCATTTGAGGAGGATGAGACCTTAGTAACCCTACAGGATGTAATGGATGCCTATAGAATGTGGAGAGATCACAACTATGATGAGTGTCTCAGAAGCATAATTATGCCTATCGAAAAAGCAGTGGAACACTTACCCAAGTTGGTCATAAGGGATTCTGCCGTTGATGCCATATGCCATGGAGCGTGGTTAGCCGTACCTGGAGTACTTAGGATAGATAGTGGAATTAAGGTAGGTGATACAGTAGCCATAATGACCCAGAAGGGAGAGCTAGTAGCCATAGCAGAGGCTACCATGAGGAGTGAGGAAATACTCACAGCAGATCATGGAATAGCAGCTAAGCTTGTCCAAGTTCTAATGGCGCCTGGTATATATCCTCCGGCATGGAAAAAGAAATAGAAAAATTAAACTAATCCCCTATGAACTTCTTCATCAGTCTTGCGAATGGTGGTAGGATCCTAGTCTGTAGATATACTACTGCTGGTCCCCTAACATCGAATACCAATCCCTCACCACCTAGGAGAAAGCTCTTCCAACCGCCGAACTTCCTGATCCTATAATCTACGGTTTCTGGCATAGCTACGAAGTGGAAATTGTCTATTGTAACTACCTCACCAGCTGGTACCTTCAACTCCTCTAACCCACCATAGGCATTAACCCAGATACCACCATGACCACTAAGTCTCAACCAGAATAGCTCACCCTCTGCTAGGAGGCCCTTGAGCCCTCTCCATGCTATACTCACATCTACATCACCATGATGGGCTAGATAGCTCATATCCTGGACTATCCAGGAATCCCCATGTAGTGGAATATACCTTATATCTCCGGGTAGTGTTGGTGCAAACCAGATCTCCGCCTTGCTCCTGGCCCTGTAGGTGTTCATGAATACTGCTTCTGTTCCTAATATTCCTCTCATCAACCCCTTTAACAGTCCACCACCAGTATGAGTCCCTATCTCTATATCACCCTTGAACAGTACCATAGCTCCTGCCTCACTAGTCACGAATTCGCCAGGCTCTA
>CAZFTG010000038.1:7709-13128 GCA_964522205.1 uncultured Thermoproteales archaeon | reverse complement strand
GTGATAACCAATCAGGTGCTCGATAGACCACTAGGATTTGGACCCGTGGTAAAAGTACCGACAGGGGGGAATATCATAGCACACGCGAGCACTCATAGACTGTACTTGAAGAGGGAGGGAGATGTATGGAAGTTAGAGGTACTCGATAGTCCTAGGATGCCTAGAAAAGCTAGTGTCTGCTTCAGGATAACGGATGTAGGCGTTGAGGATGTATAGGTGAGAGAGTTTTGGTAAAGCTCAAGTGGATGAGTCCTAGAGAATGCCTCTTTCACCTTAAAACTCGAGGAGAGGGGAGCTACTTCATAAGTCTGAAACTGGTGAATACTAGGTATGGGGAAAAGCTCTTGATGAAGCTTCTGTTTAAGGGTAAGCGAAGGGATTATGAGGAAGAGCTCCTCTCAGTCTTCCTAAACCCTCATGAAGCTAGAGAATTCGCTACGGCTGTATTATCTCTAATACAGGACTCTAGTATGACACCGCTCGATTATGTTAGAAGGATTAAAAGGGATTTAGAAGTGCTTGAGGATACTCTTTTGAATTCGTTTGAGAGCCATAAATCGTCTCAATATATGTGACATTTAATGGAGGTTATACTGATTTTAACATGATTCCCAGATTGATTAGGAAGTCTGCTACCTCTTTTCCTCTTTTAGTGAGCACTAGTAGTTTATAGGGGCTCAGGAGTCTTCCTTGGTGGACTTCTACAAGCCCTCTTTTTATCAATCTCTTGAGGGGACGATTATTCCTAGTTCCTAGATCCCTCATTAGACTCCTCACAGTTCTCGGTCTCTCCGAAAGCAGTATGAGGATCTTGGTCTCCACTTTACCTATCTCTAACAGCTCTCTTAGCACTAAGCTAGCACCTCCACTATCTCCCATAGTAGCCTATAGACTCTTTCACCTTTCTCAGTTAACATTACAACATCCTCAGCATTGGGTTTAAATACTCTCACTAGCCCAATCTTTGATGCCTTTTCGATTGCTCTCCTACTCCTCAGGATACGATTGACCTTCTTAACTAATGCTGGGCCCTCATTACCGAGTATGATGAGTAATTGGATTAACTTCCTGTCAGCAATTATATCGATTACATCCGCGTACTTCATCATTTTTAATTGGTGTAAGAGTAGTTAAGTATTACTCAGGGTAGGCTATAGTTTATGAATACCCGCTATATAATATACATGGGGGATGATAAATGAAATTCGTGGGAATGATAGAAATTCCCGTAGATAAACTCATACTTTCCGATAGAGTGAATGTTAGGAGGTTCATAGGTGATATAACTCGTCTAAAGGAGAGCATAAGAAGAGTGGGTATTCTACAGCCCATAGTGGTTAGAAGATCCCATGAGAAACCCGAAGGATACGAGGTTATATGTGGGAGGAGGAGAGTGTTGGCGGTAAAAGAGCTCTTAAAAGAAGGGTATACGATAGAGAAATTACCAGCTATTCTCATAGAGGCTAGTGACAAGGAGGCTATAATCCTAAGTCTTTCAGAGAACAGGATAAGAGGAGATCTTAACCCTCAGGAAATAGGTGAAGCGCTCAGAGTTTTGAAAGAAGAGTATGGTATGAGGGAGGAGGAGGTATCCCAGTACCTTTCGGAAAAGGTTGTAGAGCTCAAGAGACTGTTAGAGTTGGCTAGAATAGCAGGAGGACTAGGTACGAGGGTTATAGAGAAGGCGGGAAGGTGGAGGCAGAGAGTTGAAGTGGAGGGGATGAGAGTGGAGGAAGTTGGGATCCCTAGAAGTATAGCTGAACTACTGAACGAAATAGTAGACTGGGTTAAGGCGTGGAAGCTCATAGATGTAAATGAGGAGGAAGAACTGAGAAAATGGTTACTGAGAAGGGGAGCTGGACTCAGACAATGGCATATTATGAGGTTAAGAGAGCTCGTGAGAAGAGAACTTAGACGAAAGAAGGGGAAGGTAGATGTGAAAGAGTTCCTAGATAAGTCTATAACCACGCTTTCTAAGAAGAGATTACTCAAGGCATTAGTAGATAGGACCTACTTAGATATGGTTAAATCCTATGCGCAAACTAAAGGACTTACTATTGACCATGTAATAGAAGAGGCTCTAAGAGAGTACTTAGATAGAAGAAAGGCTATGACTTCTCTATAATGTCTATAAGAGAGTCAAGTAGTTTTGGATCCTCCTCTGAGAGAATGACTATATTCCTGATCCTAGTACCACTTGAGAATCCATAGGTCTTCACCTGATCTGAGGGTGCGATTATAATTACTGGATCCTCTAGATCTATAGCCTTACAGTAGCTCAATAGAAGCCCCTCAGGATCCGTAACCCTATCTAGGTAAATGACTTTATTTTTCTTTACGATGCGTAGTGTAAATTCATGAACTATTCCGCTTATACCCCTTACCTTCGTGGAAGATTCAACTCTGTAAGGTCTATTTGTTAGCCGCCTTTCTATTAACTCTAGCATTAATCTCCTTAGTTCCTAGGAGATATATACTTTACTACTCAAGGAAATTCCTATAATCTATAGATCGAAGAAAGAGTTTTCTCCTTAGTGGAACGAGACTAGCACTTTAGCTCTTTAATCCCTATATATACATTATATTTATCTATAGTCCACTTCCTGGTATACTGGGCAAATACTTCTTCGGGGGACGAGACTAATTTCAGCTCTCTTGCCCTGACCTCATTCATTATATAGTCCCTATGCCTCCCTATAGCCTCTACTATATCCTCGGCAGTAGTGTATATGGTCACTTCTATGAAGGCATCTATTGATAATTCCATCTCCTTTCTCATAAACTGTATTCTCCTGACTAGATCCTTAGCTATGCCTTCCAGTATCTCCTCTTTACCAGCTCTAGTATCGAGTACTACAACTCCTCTTCTGAAATCCCTTATCACATATCCCTCTATAGGCCTCTCATCTACTTCTAGCATATCCTTCGTCACCTCTACAATCCTTCCATCACTTAGTTTTAGAGTGAGAACACCCTCTCTCTCGAGGCTCTCCACTATATTCTTTGGCTCTAGACTCTGGAGTATTCTCAGAACCTCACCCGTATCCCTCTTGAAGTGAGAGCCTAGTATTGAGTACACTGGTCTTACATGATACTTCATGAACTTCTTTTTCTCCTCCGGGGGAAGTATCTCTACTCTCTTCACATTGACCTGGGACTTTATAACCTCCATTAGTCTTTTACAAGCTATTTCAGTATGCTTATCTCCTGTCAGTACGTATAGTGCTGGTAGTGGATGTCTTATCTTCACTCCCGCTACCATTCTAGCGGCACTTCCTTTCTCTACAACCTCTCTCACTATCTCCATATACTTTTCCAGTTCCTCATCCACTAGGTCTTTTCTCACTTCAGGCCAGGGTAGCATATGTACGCTCTCAGGCATCTCGGGAGAGATCCTGAAGATTTCCTGGTATATCTTCTCGACTATGAAGGGTATTATGGGTGCTGCAAGTACTAGGAACTTTTTGAGCACGTAATACAGTGTCACATAGGCTGTAATCTTCTCAGGATCCTCTTTCTCTATCCATACTCTTCTTCTTATGAGCCTTATGTACCAGTGGCTTACGTCCTCTACTATGAAATCTCTGAGCATTCTAGCCGCTATATGTACGAGGTAGTTCTCTAGTGCATCTGTCACCTTCTCTGTGAGCTCCTCCACTCTGGAAATTAACCATTTATCTTCTGGTCTAAGTAGGTGTATGTAGTCTTCGAGCTTATACCTGCTGGGATTGAACTTATCTAGGTTCATATATGTTGAGGCGAATAGGTATACGTTCCAGACTATGTTGAGATCATCGAATACCTGTTCTAGAGACCTCCATGAGAACCTGAGATCCTCCCATACAGTGTTCCTTAGGAGGTACCATCTAAGTACGTCTCTACCACCCCTCCTCCTCGCTAAAACCTCTTGATGCGTAATATAGTTTCCTAGGGATTTATGCATCTCCCTACCCTTTTCATCTAGAGCAAATCCATGCATTAGTACGGTATTATAGGGAACTCTATTAAAGCCCAGAAAACCTGTCCTGAGTAGTGAGAAGAACCATCCGGCTATCTGATCATGTCCCTCCATTATGAAGTCTACTGGCCATAACTCCTCAAACTTGTCCTTCCTTAAGGGATAGCCCAGTGAGGCGTAGAAGGCTATTCCTGAATCGAACCATACATCCAGTACATCTGGTACTCTCTTCATATCTCCACTACACTTATCGCACTTCAGGATCACCTTATCCACCCATGGTCTATGGAGGTCGTGCAGATCCACTTCTCCTTTAGCCTTTCTCTTAAGCTCTTCTAATGATCCTATAACTGTTATAGATCCACAGCTCTCACAGATCCATATTGGAAGTGGTATACCCCAGTACCTTTGTCTAGATATAACCCAATCCCTTAACCCCTCTAACCAGTTTTTGAACCTATGCGCTCCAGCCCATTCCGGTATCCACCTAACTCTTTCAGTTTCCCTGATGAAATCCTCCTTAAATTGTCTTACCTTAATGAACCATTGTTCTGTAGCTCTAAAGATCAGGGGAGTTTTACACCTCCAGCACACGGGGTACTTGTGTACTATAGTAGTGGACTTTAGTAGCAGCCCCTTACGGGCTAGATCCTGTACTATGTACTTGTTAGCATCTCTAACGTACATACCAGCATACTTTCCTGCATCTTCTGTGAATACACCCTTAGAATCTACTGGACATACTACTGGTAGTTTGTACTCCATACCCACTTCGAAGTCCTCTTCACCATGTCCGGGAGCTACATGAACACAGCCTGTACCTTCCTCTGCTCTTACGTATTCGGATGACAGGACTACCCTATGTACTCTGCCTAATTTCGTTTGTATTCTGACCTCTTCTCTTAATGGATGAATGTACTCTAGTCCCTCTAGTTCCTTTCCCTTGACTACCTTCTCTATTTTATAGTCTCCCTCTACCACCTCAGGTACTCTATCCTTGAGGAGTATGAATACTTCTTCTCCTCTCCTCACGAAGGCATAGTCGAAGTCCGGATGGACCATGACAGCGACATTAGCTGGTATTGTCCATGGTGTCGTGGTCCAAATGACTATGTAGTGGTTCTCGTGATCCCTTATCGGAAACTTCACGTATATAGAGGGATCTTCTAGATCTCTATACTCTGAGACCTCATAGTCGGCTAGGACTGTTTCACATCTAGGACACCAGTGTAGTACTCTAACTCCTCTTCTCAGAAGACCTTTTTCGTGGACTAGCTTAACCAACCACCATGCCGACTGTATGTAGTCGTTGTCCAGAGTGAGGTATGGTCTCTCCCAGTCCATGGATACTCCCATATCTTTAAAGTGCGCGCTCATCTTCTGTAGATTCTCCATAGCGAACTTCTTACATTCCTCAATGAACCTATCTATTCCATACTTCTCTATATCCTTTTTAGATCT
>CAZFTG010000038.1:4969-7609 GCA_964522205.1 uncultured Thermoproteales archaeon | reverse complement strand
TTAAGGATATGTCCTATAGATTCGTCTTATGGGTGATAGTAGGATTAGCTCCTCGGATATTATGATCGTTCTCTCCTCAAGAGGTTTTAGCATATTCTTGATATCATTGAGGGTAAAAGGCCTAGCCCTTCTACTAATCACTATACTATATGTTATATAGGTGGAACCGAGGAGAGGATTATTGTGTGCACAATACGTCACATCTATGGGTAACCATCTTAAGTTTCCTAAGTACGCTAGTACATACGCATGTCCCATAAATCCCGTTCTAATGAATGTAGAGTTGCCTATTCTATAGACTTCTGAAAGTCCGGGGGTGAAGATATAGGAGTATTCTATTTGAGCTGGTATTCCATAGAACCATAGTAGCTCTATTAGAAGCGCGCTTAGATCGTCGCAATCTCCCTTTCTACTGGCTAGTACCTCATCTATGTCTCTGGGTAGTCCTGCTGCTGAGTAGGTAAAGTGATCTCTTAGAAACCTAGCTAGTATATAGGCCTTTCCAACGTCACTCTCGTTTACTATCTGAGGAACCTTTACCTCTATTTCTTTTATTAGAGTGTTTACACTCGAACGAGGTTTTCCAATGAACTTCTTAAGGTCTTCTGGAGTAGCAGTGGGCTTATACGTAAACAGGGGGTAGGGATAGTGTCTCCTCCTTACCTCTATTCTCATGAGGAGATATCCCTTTCTCCCAACTCTGTCCAGTGGAAATCCTATATGTGTACTATTTACCAGTACTATACTTCCTGTCCTCTTAATTATCCTCACAATTTGCCAAGTAGTGTTTAAGGGTATCGAAAAGAAGATCATACTCCCCGTCTTTCCTTCTTTAAATTCTATACTTAGTTTATAATGAAAGATTATCTTACTCTCTAGAGGAGCTCTCAAAAAGGCCTGTATACTTCCTACGCCTAGTAGTACTATTGCAATTATCACCAGAAGCTTCGAAACACGATCCTCCTGCCTTTTATCCTCCATCACTATATATCTCCGCAGGGTGAAATTAGTATTGTTGTGATGTTTAGAGAGTTCTGTAGTGCACGATATTGTTAGGTTGAACCTGAGAATGAAGAGGTTTAGATTACGGTTCACATTCGATTAGTACTATGAGGTAGTATAATCAGTTTAGAGGGATTCCGTAGTTGAGTTTATGGGTATTTTATCGATGGACATATTGTTACAAGCTATTGAAGGTTACGAAAGTAATCAGAGTATAGCTTTAAATTCCACTGCTCGATTTCTATCTAGTGGATGTAATGGAGAGGAGGATAAGGATAGTACATTTAACGCCCGTTATCATCACTATAATACTAGCAGCAGTACTAGCACCTATATTCCTAGGCTCTAAAACCCTTAATGAGATAGAGACTCCCTTCTCTAAGGAGCCTGGACTTTATGATGCCCTCTATAATGCCACTACTTTTCTTCTCCTAGTCATGATAGGCGCTACCTCTATGTATTTTCTAACTCGAAAGAGGAAAATAGGACTTCTTAAGCTCATGTTCAGAGTGGTGATCTTCATGGTACTCTTATGTGTAGTACAGATCTACCTAGCACTTGCTTGGGAATCAATAGGATTTACCATAGTGTACTCGGATCTACTAGAACTCCTATTACATCTAGTCCTAGCAGGGATTATGTTTACATTACTCATGACCAGTGAGAATGAGATACTGAATATGTCGATAGTGATCCTATACGGTGTGACCTTTGGACTACTGTTCTCTGTGATACTACCCATATGGAGTATAGTGGTGATAGTGAGCATGCTCTCAGTATACGATCTATACTCGGTATTTAAAGGACCTCTTAAAGCCCTTATAGATACGTTCACTAGTGATAGAGGAGGGGGGAGGGGGGAGGGACCTACACTTCTAGATGAACTATTGAAAGGACTAATAGTAAGGTTTAAGGGTATTAGATTGGGAGCCGGTGATATACTATTTTACTCACTGCTAATAGGTAGTACGTACAGGATAGAGCCCTATAATCCTATATACACTCTCGCTTCAGGGCTAGGAGTACTCCTTGGATCATTTATCACTCTACAAGCGCTAAAGAGAAGGAGGGCTATGCCCGCTCTTCCCCTTCCAGCTCTTTTAAGTTTAGCTCTCCTAGGACTCTCTTATGTACTGATAAATTTCTAGGTTAAAAAAGAGGAAAAATTTATAATACTATACTTTTTCAGCTACTGCAAACCTTCTTCCTACCCTAGTTATCCTAATTCTAACGTGATCTCCTACATTAGTATCTGGAACGAATATCACTAAGCCCTTTATCTTAGCTATTCCATCTCCCTGAGAGCCCATTGCCTGAATCTCTACATCGTATTCCTCGCCAACCTTAACTGGTTTAAAAGGTCTGCCTATACTCCGTCTACTCACATACCATACCTCTGTACTTTTTCCAGTGAACCCACTGGTGTTTTTCTAATGAATCGGTACTATTAAAATCTTATGATCTAGTATATAGAGATAATCTCTCTACTACCAGTAGTCATATAAGTTGCCATGCAATAGGTAGAAATAGCATGAAGATGGACGAACTTATAGAGGAGTGGGAGGAGGAGGATGAGGAATTAAGAAGACTAAGACGAGAGAACGCAGACTGGGAGTACATAGAAAAACTACCAGAGAG
>CAZFTG010000038.1:0-4869 GCA_964522205.1 uncultured Thermoproteales archaeon | reverse complement strand
TACATATCTCTCTAGGGGATAATATGCCTAGAACTACTACTCCAAGAATAATAAGCAGGAAAGAGGATGTATATAAATTACTCGTAGATAGGGGAGAGCTTCCTACCGCTGAGATAGTAAGGACTATGAGGTTAACTCACTCTCAAGTCTTCTACATACTCAGATTACTAGCACGAGAGGGAAGGGTTAAGGAGATTAAGAGAGGTAAGGTAGCCTACTGGAGAGCTATCCAGTAGCCTCCTTTTCTACCAGTACAGTTCCATTGTTAGTGCTCTCAATTTTTAGTACTACCAATCCCTCCAGCACAAGGGGTTCTCTTACCGCTATAGGAACCCACACAATCCTGCCAGATTGATTAAATGGACTCAAAACCCAGAACTCTCTAGACAGTACTATTATTCCATTTTTCACAATCAACCTTTCATCCAAGTGTAATGTCACTATCCTCTTGTACCCTGGAGTATTTGTAGCCACCCATATCTCAGCTAGAAGCTCTCTAACAGAGCTCTCATAGGTGCTCACAGGCCTTATGTTAACTATGGATACGGAAACAATGCCTAGAGTGACCAATACAGCTAATTGAATTAGAGCATATGCTCTTACCTCCATTAGGCACCAACTCCTATCCTCACTCCATACTCATCCTCAAGGAACACTTTATCCACACCTACTGGTACTAGTACTCTCCAATTACCACGATCCAAGTGTATTACTTCGACCTTACCCCTAGGATCCCATATAGTGGGATATACTCTTATCTCCCCCCACTGTGGTGCTCGATACACATGGTAGTACTCAAGCCTCCAAACTCTATATAATACAGCTCCTCCTCTCTTCCCTATGAGAACGAATCCTCTTGGTTCCAGCTTCCAGTATATGGTTACCTCCACTGAGTTGTTAAATAGTACTCTATAGCTATAGGTGAAGTTACTGATACTCACATCAGTACTGAAATCGACTGGAGAGATATTTAGGCCCTCTTCCCCGGCTATCCTATAGAGCTCTCTCAGGAAGTAACCGATGTGCTCACCTAGATCCCCTCCTATCTTCGTATACTTGACGATTCCTAACCTAGCCGCATGTACCAGTTCAGCACTGTAGATCCAGTCATGTGATGATATTAGACGGGGGTTAGGCGTCCTAGCGAGGGAAAGCGCGGCAAGTAGACATATGGCCAGGATCAGTACTCCAAGTAATAGGAATTGTCCTCTACGGCTTGACACCCACCTCCACCCTCCTAGGTGCTAGTGTTCCATTAAAACCCAACCAGATCAATCTAATGGGATAGGTGTAGGTACTGGCCTCTATGTGATGCACATTATCATCGACTTTAACATAGCCTACTGGTGTCATATTAGCTATGACGAGCACTAGTCTGGATTCATCGTAGGCTATGGAGTCACTCCTGAGGAGGAGCCATGCTAATGCCCTCTCTGCGGTAATCTCATGCCCACTCATGGGAGTCCTGATGGTTAGGGTAGTAGCTGAGTACATGAAGAGTATTAATACTATTGATATGAGTAGTGCTTCTACGATCCTCAAGGTGATACCTCCACTAGATCTCCTCTTCTCACAAGTCTGATTACTGTAGCTGTAATATTGCCCCTTACTGGGGTAGTCCATTCGCCTATCCTACCATTCTCTATAGGTACTGGTAGTGGAGAGTATATCGTCACTCTCTCTCCTTCACCGAGCCCTTCAACCGTCGCATTAATGAGTAGTGATAGTTTGTAGGCGTACATACTCCTACTCAGACTTTCAGATGATGAGAGTATCGAATAACCCAAGTACACTACAATACATAGTGCTAGTATAGTGGATAGGTGGAAGATGGCATCTGATATCATCATTAGTCTACTAGACTAGAACGATATATAATAATCTTGTAAATTACTACTCTCTTATTAGAAGCTCGATTAACTGAACTTTTCTATAACCCGAGAACCTATATACTTCAATATCCCCTAGAAGCACTCTACACTCGCTGGCCACAAAGCATAGTTCAATAGTATCTCCTCTTACCAATGATATCCTATCGGTGGTCGATAGAGTCGTATTCACGTAGTATATCCTTAGGACGAGTCCATCATCTTCTATGAATAGCCATGATGCTAAGCCACAATGGCTACCGTTTCCCCAAGGACTCCAGAGATTCTTCGTGTAGTTATCCAATTTAGGGGAAGGAGCTCTCCAGTAGAGTACTACTCTAGTTATATTGAACTCCAGTACCGTATTATCTAAGCTCAGTCTGAGCTGTGAACTATCCTTTCGAACTCTTAACTTCATATCTAGCTTAACCTCCCCTTCAGAGTTGAGTTTATTTACTATCTCGTAGACTTTGGTGAAGGGTAGAGAGGGGTTTTTGTTCACCGGCATGTTTACTACAAGCACCAAGACTATACAAGAGGCTACGAGTACTGCTATGGATAGTACGATCATATCCCTCATGATTACACCTTCATGGGATATACATAGTAGATTGTTGTTCCTACAGGTTCTGGAATGAAATTGAGCTCTATCTCTCCTCTACCAATTTTGACATGAGATGGAAGTTCTATTCTGTACTTATTTCCATCCTCATGGATATCACAGGGCGTATACACTCCATTGATGTACACTACTACGACTCCCTCCACATCTATACTCTGTGGTACATTATCCACTAACATCACTACTTCTACTTCGATACTGTTCCCCTCTATACTCAGTAGCTCTAATCCCAAGGGCCTAAACTCAAGCTTGGGAAAGGTGGTGAGCGGTATCAGTATAGCCCTACCCTCTATACCCCTCCAATAGACTCTGGCTTCTAATTCTATAGACTTGAACATGAAGAGCTCGATCAGCTCACTATGTCTAAGGTATACGGTTGTAGTAGTATTCAATGGGTACTCGAAGTATGGTCTACTACTCTTGTCTGTAAGCGATACTACCAGCCTATGTTCTACGTCCTCTAAGGGTATGGATGAATCTGGTGGAGTGCCGTAGGAGTACTCTACATGGAACTCTATAGTAACCCCTGTACTATTGTACCTAGTGGCCACATTCAAACGTATAGGGCTTATGACTAGAGTATCCGTGTATACTTTACTCGTGTTTAGGTTGAACAGTGTGAGGTTGAAAATGGCATAGGTAGTGTTTTCGATCAGAAGACTGGAGAGGTTGGAGAGGTCATCTTCATTAAAGGGCTCAAGTGCGCACAGGCCTAGTAGTAGTCTACCTGAATTACTTCCTTCGATGACAAGAGGAAAGCGTTCAGTAGAGTTCAGGTAGATAATACCCTCAGGAGGTAGTACTGTACTGTTCGAGACCTCGACCTTTAGTGGGAGTACTGCGTACGTTATGTTCTGTGTAGTTGGATCTAGTAGTACTGCTCTGATGAGGTGAGTGGAGTTAGAGTAGATTGAGGCTAGGGAAATTGTGTACACGCCTTTTTCTGTAAAGTTCAGTGTAAACCATCCGTATGGTGGTGTCCACTCTACACTTCTTACAGACTCCCTTACCCCCCTCTTCGCTACATAGGCCACCAGAGTGGTATCATCTAAAACCTTTATGGTCCTTGGGTTATCCCCTACTCCATCTTCCCATGTGATGAATACATATCCTCTGCTATTGGGTATGTGTACGGTGTATGTACCGTCTATAGTGTAGTAGTACACGTAGCCATTCATATTTGAATGTTTTACCCTACCATCTACTTCGATCGGATAGTTCTCTACTGGCGTGTTATTAGTCATGTCCAATACCCTTATACTTAGCCTGTGGATATCGTACTCTCTACTACCAGTACTGTACCAGTAGTCTTGGTACCATCCAAGTCCACTCCTCCAGTACAGCCCTGGGAAGACTAGGGTTAATTTTGTGCTATTTTCGAGAAGGGATTGACTTATACTCAAATTGAAATATCCCCACTCATCTGTTCTAATTTCGGCTATGGGTTCTTCACTACTATCCGAATATACTCTTATCTGCCTTACCTGCCTCCATCCTTCTTTCTCTATTGGGTTCCCAAACTCGCTGAGTAGCCTACCTTCACCAGTACCATCTAGTAGGTATTCTAGTACTGGTATTGCCTTAGGCATGTAGAGGCATCTAAGCCATGCATACCCAATACCCATTCTAAAATCGACATAGCATACTCCCTCCTTCCTATAGTCTACAGGTTCGTCTACAACCCACTCCCAATCCTTCCACTTCCTACCCTCAGAGTACAGACTGACATTGACTAGCCAACCTCTAGTACTCCTCTCGAAGTGTGCGAAACCAGTCTCATTAGTGTACTTATCCTCTCTAGCACTCCCCCACCTAGCAGTAACCTTCACACCCTCTAGTGGATAGTACGTATCCTGATCATCCGCCACTACCTCCACGTCCACCACCCTCAACTCCTCCTCTTCACCACCGCCACCGCCTCCACCCCCCTTGCTCAGTACTATGAGAAATTGAGCTGATGCGCTTATCTCATCGTAGTAGGTTTGGTGTCGGCTTAGGTAGAGTATCCCCGCTCTTATGTACCCGCTTATCTCATAATACTCTATGTTCACTCTCACGTGGGTTACACCAATACTCCTATCCCAACTCCAGCTTAGTGTATCTCCAGTAGTCCCTAGTGATACTGAACTATCTCCGGGGGGTACGTCTATGTCCTTTCCCGATTGGAACTCCGTGAGATCCCCCTCCTCGACATCTGGGTCTGGTCTTATCCAGGTACTACCACCATCAGTGCTCACATCTAGTGTAGCCTTAATGTAGAAGTTAGCGGGACTGTGCCAGTGTACACCAAACCTAATAGTAGCCTCCCTAGAAGCACCCTTAATATGGTAGATAACGGCTAGCTTCGGAGTTATGGAGAAGCCAGTATAGTTATCATCC
>CAZFTG010000037.1:0-13557 GCA_964522205.1 uncultured Thermoproteales archaeon | reverse complement strand
ATAACATCTCTAACCCTCTTCATAGTATTTTCACCTAACTCGTTATCTTTGTATAATCATAATTTTATAAGCTTGCTATGTAAGCTGAGTAGTACCTGAAAATGTTATATGCTTACCAACGTTAATTATGGATGAGCCCGATATTTGAAAACTGAGCGCACTTCGGTTTAACTTACATATTAAAGAACAGGACTATGTAAGAACAGAAAGGCGGGAGAAGTATTTCAATATTCCTTCGAGATTTTACACGATAGGGTATTAAAAAGCATTAAAAACACTGATTCTCCACTTTCCTATATCTTTAATGTGAGATGGAATTTCTATAGCTAGTCATAAGTCTTGAATTGATAAGCCCTCGATGAAAGTATTATGGTCCTATGCCCTATTGCATGGATATCTTTATTCACACTTTTTCCTACTCAGAATTCGACTAGTGACCCGCGACTAGCGACTAGTCACTATAATCTTTATGATCATCTCTAGCTCTAGAGCCAAAGAGCATTATACCTAGTAATCTTGTGCTAAATTCTCTCTTTAGACATTCGGTGATAAGAGCTAGAGGGTTATTTGAGGAAGACATGTGCTATTCTCATAAAGCTCTACGTAAACTAACATTTATTTCTACTGCCATAGTAGGAGAGCTATGTGAACTACATCGTAGTTCTATTAGGTTTACACACCTCTTTCAATTATCTTTTGATTGCTTCCGTTTCTCTCCATATCGTATTAAAGGTTTCATGTACTGTTAGATGTTGGATATAATTTCCATGTAGTACTTCGAGTCATTCAATTTTAGTGTTAGTAATGGTGCGTCAAACAACAGCTTTCTTTCACTCTATGATCACCTAATTTCCCTATTTTTCCCTGATACTTTTGACAATTCTACTTATTTCTATCTTTAGAACGTTGCTCATCTCCTCGAGTTCATCTTTAAGTTTTTGGATTTTACTTTTTTAACTTCTTCTCTTAAAGCTTTCCTTAATACTTCAGAGATATTTATTCCAAGTTTTTCCGCTTCCTCCTTTAACTCTCTCCTGACTCTAGTGGACACCGTTACGTACCTACCCATTATGTCATCACATGATGCGGTAACAATAGGTAGCATATAAGCGTGCTATCTGGATTTTTCTCGGAGACAGCATCTTTTCGACACTCACCCTACCTAGGTAAGGTGATTTCCTCGTTTAAGGTAGAAGTGTACAATGTTGCATTCATAACATTTGAACACTTTTGCTATAATTCCTATTCCTTCCAGTATTATTGTGATGTACTGAAATTTCACCATGATGTGTTGAAGTTCGTGTACTCACCTCTAGATATTACTCCTCCTATTCATTCATTGTATACTCTAATCTCGTAAATCCTAGCTGATCTATCTCCATTTGTCTTAAGTACCTCTACTTCGAGATATCTAGCTCTTACCCGCCTGAAGTTATGCATTCCTCTCCGCATGTAATTATCCTCTACATGTACAATCTCCTTAAGCTCTTCCCTATTCATCCCTACCTTGATAGTATAGTCCTTCACGCACTCCGGAAACCTGTATAGTGGTGGAAGACTACTGTAGGGTATGTGTAGGTTCGTATCGAACGTGAGATAGATGGTGTTGAACTCTACTGGCTCACCGAAGTCCAGGGTTATGGACTGTGGTAGTGGCTCATTAGGATCTGAAATCCATATGTTTGTCCAATCATACGGTCTTGAATAGCCATTGATTACATTTTCAGGGGTAAAGGGATAGGATGGTGGATCTATCTTCATGGAGTACACAGGCTTCTCGTACCTATACCTCCTCCAATGAGGCTTCTTCCATCCAGCACACACTCCTGGAAGAGGTTTGGACATCCTCCAGAACAGTCCTGGACATCTACTTATAGTAATTCTGTATAATCTATGAGCTTCTACGCTGATATTGAATGGAAATTCTACCCATCCTTCGTAGCCTGCTGGGACTACTGCTGAGGATTCGAAGTTCTCAGTACTGGGTTCGTTCATACTCCATATAGTGGATACCTTAGATAACTTAATCCTCACTTCAATATCCTCCTCTAGCTCGGATCTCAACCACAGACTTATGGTATTCAGGTAGGAGGAGCTAAGTGGAAATATCTGCCCTCTTTCAAGCTCTAGTCCCCCCTCCCTCACATCTGGATCTAAAATAAGCTGTGCGTGAGAAGTTGCTATTACCCTAGCCCTTCTAGCCAGATCGTTCTCATCCTCGTTCTTCAACCCTATTATGAAACAATCATCTTTCAGTAATACCTGCTGTAGTTCGCTTATACGGCGCCTACAGAGTTCTCTGGGGGTAATGCCATACTTTATACAGAGAGCTGCTGCTGTTCCAACAGCCTGTCCTATTACAGCACAAGTCTTCATAACTCTAGTACTCCCCAGAGCTACATGTGTTACTGATATATCCCTACCAGCCATTAGAAGGTTCTCAATGTTCTTCGAGTATAGGCATCTAAAGGGTATGCTATAGGGCTCAATACAGAGTACATCTGAGAGATCTTCATCTCCTGTTAGAGGCTCGGGAGGCCTGTCTCTAGCTAGAATTCCCCCCATGGTGTGGACATCGATAAACCAGCCACCATAAGCGACTCTATCGTAGAAGAGTTCTTCTCTCTTGAGATCGTGTTCGGTTAGTATGTAATCTCCTATAAGCCTTCTACTCTCTCGCTTACCCGGTATGAATCCTATCCACTCTAAAACCATATTTTCAGCTCCGTGATCTCCTCTATTCTTTAAGTGATCCCATACACCCAGTAGGTGTGCGAGTAGTTCATCTCTTATCTTCTCATTATCGTGGATAGTATCATATGGTGCTCCTATCTCTATCCACCAGAATCCATGGTAGAGGCCCTTAAAGCCTCTAGAATGGTCCCTCTTATACAGACTATCTTCTTCGGGATATTCCACGTACCATGGTGGGGGTTTAAACTCTACTGGCCTGTCTACATATACGGCCTTGAACATTATACTACTACCTTGTGTCATTTTATCGGGGATTTCGGGAGCTATTACAGGTGTCTCTTTAAATTCGTGTCTGGATTCCCTACCAATGCGGTACTCAGCGCCTACCAGAGCACCTAAGGTTCCATCTCCGGTACAGTCTATGAATATCTTGCCATAGATCTTGAGCATAGTTTCTGAGCCTATCTGGAGTGCCTTAATGAACTCTACTCTACCTCTTTCATCTACGCTAGCATCGAAGAGTACAGTGTTCAGGAATAGTGTGAGGTTTCTTTCAGCTCTAACCCATTCATAGAGTACTAGATCCCATTGAGATGTTATCAGGCCTGAGAGTAGTGGATATGGTGTTCTCCTCTGATGTTCTATCATGATCTCCTCTATTATCCCAGTCTCTCTAGCCCATGGATTACTACTCGCAGCTCCACTGGGCGGTACTCTTATAAGACTACTTGAGTTACCTCCTAGTACTGGGCGTGCCTCTATCAAAGCAGTCCTACATCCATGTCTAGAGGAGGCTATCGCTGCACAGACTCCAGCTAGGCCTCCACCCACCACGACTACATCAAACTTCTTCTCTATAGTTCTCATGTAGGTTCTTAAATTCTCATACAATAAAAGTATTCAGAGCACTTCAACTACTTCGAGGTCTCATTTCAAATGTGATTTTAGGTGCTCATGAATGAGCTTTTCGTATGTACGGATTATATCTTTTTCTGTAACTATTCCAATCAATTTTTGTGGACACTCTTGATCTACGACTAGTAGTCTACCTACTCCATGTCTATGCATCTTGTCTATTACTACATCTAAGGTCTCCTCAGGAGTAGTGGCCACAATATTTCTGCTCATTATCTCCTCTACGAGAACTCTATCTAGCTTGGAGGGATCTACTTTCATAATATCTCTGTGAGTGACTATTCCTACGAGCTTACCATTTGAGATTACGGGATGACCTGAATGTCCATCCTCTCTTGAGAGCTTAAGTACATCTATAGCCCTATCCTTGGGACTTACTACAGTAACATCTTTAGTCATTACGTCCTTCACTCTTATACTATTTAGTATGCTTAGAGAGACTTCACTTAAGTGGCTTAGGGACTCTATCCTAGACCTTACCTGATTCTCATAGATAGTCCATCTCCCCGATATCGTATAAGAGACCACTGAGGTAACTATGGCAGGTACTAGTAGCTCGTAGCTTCCACTCATCTCAGCTACCATTAAAATCGATGCTAGTGGAACCTTAGCCGCACCTGCGAAGAAGGCAGCCATTCCAACTATTATAAAGCTCGTAGGATCGATCTCTGGAAGTACAGCGTGAAGTAATTGTCCTAGTGCGCCACTGAGCATAGCTCCTATGAATAGGGAAGGGGCGAATACTCCTCCTGATCCTCCCGAAGCTATTGTAAAGCTTGTAGCTAATATCTTAGCAAAAGCGAGGATTATCATAAGGTATGGATCTAGATCCCCTAGGATTGCATGCTGAATCCACTCATAACCTGGACCTAGAATCTGTGGATACAGTAATGCTAGTAACCCTGTAAAGAGTCCACCCAGTGTAGGCGCAAGGGGCTTAGGTCCTGAAAGTCTCCTAAAGATGCTATCCCTCATACCATAGAAGATCTTGACATAGATTAGGGCTATTACTCCTAGGATTACCCCCAGTAGAACATAGAGGGGGAGTATATAGAAGGAGGGTAGCTTATAAGTGGGTACGTAGAAAACTCTAGTAGAGCCCATAAGGGAGACGAATACCGAGTATGCTACTATAGACGAAATTACAGCTGGTACTAGAGCGGATATCTCCATGTCTCGCCTATAGAGTACTTCTATAGCGAAGATAGCGGCACCTAGGGGTGCTCTAAATATAGCAGCTATACCAGCAGCCACACCACACACTACCATAGTCCTTCTATCCTCATCACTTAGATTTAACGTATCAGCTAACCAGGATGCAAAACCAGCACCTACCTGAGCTATGGGCCCCTCCTTACCAGCACTTCCTCCTGTACCTATAGTGATTGCGGAGGAGATGATTTTGATTATGGGTACTCTTCTTCTAATCTTACCCCATAGTAGGTGAACAGAGCTTATGACAGCATCAGTACCATGGCCCTCGGCTTCAGGTGCGAAGGTATAGACTATGATACCCGATATTAGCCCTCCTAAGGCCACTACTAAGGGTGTAAGATAGTGTATTGTAGTAATTGGGAACCTCACAGTAGCACTATCAATTAACTGTAGTATGAATAGTGATTCAATAGTACTTACTAGCAGACTAAATACCACTGCACTAATACCGCCTACTATACCTATCAGTAGCCCATATACGCTCCATTTCTCTAACCACATTAGAGATCGGGGAATCTTGAAGGTCATAGGCTTTCTGAGTTTACTGGAAAAAGAGTCCTCTTTAAATATTACGATCGCGATACGCGGAGATTTGTAGTCTTTTATAAAAAGAGGAAGATTACATCGAATCTCGACTTCACTACGTACTTATGGTTCACTATCATCCATTGGGAGAAATATAGGAATTCTGCTTTTTACCAGTATACTCATTTAAATCATACTATCATATCATATAGTGAACTTTCAGAGGAAATTATATTATATATCTAACATAATATTCACATCGGGAAGTGAGTGCTTCAAGTAGTCGCTGGTGGGTTCTTCGGTGATGAGGGAAAGGGTAAGATCGTCAGTTATCTCGCAATAAAAGATGATATCGAAATTGCTGTTAGAACTGGAGCAGTAAATGCAGGGCACACAGTAGTATATAGTGGTAGAGTATTTAAGCTTAGAATTGTACCCTCAGCATTCGTGAATAGGAAGACTAAGCTCCTCATAGCGCCTGGAGCCCTAATTAGACTAGATATTCTCCAACGCGAGATAGAGGAGACTGCTACTGGTGATAGACTATTCATAGATTACAACACCGGTGTCATAGTGGAGGATCATATTAAAGCCGAGCTCAGGGATCGATATCTTTCGGAGATCATCAAGTCTACGAAGCAGGGTGTCGGAGCTGCTATGGCTGATAGAGTTTTACGTAGACTTAGGCTAGCAAGAGAGTATATAGAACTGAAGAAATTTCTCATAGATGTACCACTAACGGTGAATGAAGGTCTAGAGAGAGGATTGAACGTGGTTATAGAAGGCACTCAAGGAACTTTTCTATCCCTATATCACGGAACATATCCCTACGTTACATCTAGAGATACTACGGCCTCAGGTGTGCTAAGTGAAGTAGGTATAGGACCGAAGAGAGCGGATGAAGTGATATTAGTTTTCAAGAGTTATGTCACTAGGGTAGGAGCAGGCCCTCTTGAGGGGGAACTTTCGGAGGAAGAAGCTGAGAGACTGGGATTAGTAGAGTACGCTACGGTGACAGGGAGGCGTAGAAGATCTGCACTCTTCAACTTCAACCTAGCTAGAAGAGCTGCTATGCTAAACTCACCAACACAGATCGCTATAACTAAGATAGATACCCTTTATCCACAGGCTAAGGGAGTGAGAGAGTACTCTAAGCTTCCTAGAGAGGCAAGAAAGTTTATTGAGAGGATAGAGGAGGAGCTAAAAACTCCAGTAACCCTTATAGGGACTGGCCCCCGAGTGGAGGACATGGTAGACCTGAGAGGTGAGAAGCTTGGAATCGATTAGGGGGAGTACCGATATCCAGCAGAATATATTTCTCCAGGAAGTGGTGAGAGTGTTAAAGAGTGCACGAATAGTAAAGTTCAGACAGCTAGGAGGTGGATTCTACGACTATGTGATGTCACCTATAACAGATGGAAATATCCTCACGCCAAGACTCATCTGGGCTATGGGACTAGAGTTACTTAGAATACTGAATATTGAGGGGGCGGACTATATACTCGTACCGGAGGCTATGGGGATACACATAGGCTCAGTTATGAGCATCCTTTCAGGTAAACCGCTAGTCATAGCCCGTAAGAGGAGATATGGAGTTGAGGGTGAGATAGAGGTAGTGAAGAGAACCGCCTACGGTGAGGATAGAATGTACATCAATGGGTTGAAAAGTGGCGATAGTGTAGTCATTGCAGATGCGATAATAGCTACTGGTGGCACACTATCATCACTCATAAAGGCTCTAGTGAAGCACGGAGTAGAAATCGTCGATGTAGGAGTCCTAGTAGAGAAAGAAGAACTAGGTGGAGCGAAGAGAGTACTGAAAGAGACTGGCTTTAAAGTTAAGTCCGTAGTGAGGATTAGAATACATGAGGGTGAAGTAGTTGTCAAGTACTAGAGTCTGTCCTTTTGAATGGAGGTATGCGAGTAAGGAGATGAAGAGAGTTTTCTCAGAGTACAATCGCTTGAATACTATGGCTAGAGTAGAGCTAGTGCTATTAAGAGGATTAGTCAAAGCAGGTCTAGTACCAGAGGATGTTATAGAGGGGATTGAAAACATCGAACTGACTGAGGAGGATATGCTCCAGCTTCGTGAAATTGAGAAGAGAGTGAAACACGAAACAGCGGCATTGATAGAGCTACTGAGTAAGAAGTATGGGAAACTAGGAACTTACATACACTTAGGAGCTACCAGTAACGATATAATAGACACCACGTGGTCTTTACTCATAAGGGAAGCATTGGGAATAGTAGAGGCTAAGATAGTTGAACTTCTTAAGGCTATAGTGAGGCTTGCTGATGAGCATATAGATACGGTAATGGTGGGGAGAACTCATGGACAACAGGCACTACCCATAACTCTAGGCTTTAAGCTCATGAACCACGCCTACGAGATATCACTATGCCTAGAGAGACTACTGGAGTCTCATAGAAGGCTCTTTGTTCTGAAGATGTCTGGTGCTGTAGGGACTATGGCAGCATGGAGGGATAAGGGGCTAGCTATTGAAGAGTATGTAGCTAAGGAGCTAGGCTTAAGACCAGTTGAAATCTCCACTCAGATCTACTCACGCGACAGATTCGCTGAGCTTGTATGCGAACTTGCGATATTGGGATCCGTACTCGATAGACTAGCTACTGAAATTCGAAATCTCCAGAGGACTGAGATCTCGGAACTGGCCGAGCCCTACTATAAAGGTCAGGTTGGTAGTAGTACTATGCCGCATAAAATAAACCCGATAAACTGTGAGAGAGTATCCGGCTTAGCTAGGTTTCTACGCGGATTATGTCAACCCTCACTTGAGAATATAGTACTATGGCATGAGCGAGATCTATCAAATTCATCGTGTGAGAGAATAATATTACCTCACATCTTCTTCACGATAGATGAGATGTTGAATACAATGATAAAAGTAGTAAGGGGTCTTAGGGTATTCCCCGAGAGAATGGTGGAGAACTTGAAGAAATCTAAAGGTAGAATTATGGC
The DNA here is from genome assembly GCA_964522205.1 of uncultured Thermoproteales archaeon. Taxonomy (GTDB): domain Archaea; phylum Thermoproteota; class Thermoprotei; order Thermofilales; family B20-G17; genus B20-G17. The sequence goes on along the minus strand of CAZFTG010000037.1, from coordinate 5,228 downwards.
TGAAGCACTTGTAGTAAAGCTGATAATGAAGGGAGTAGCCAGAGAGAAAGCCTATTCATACGTCAGGAATCTAGTAATGAAAAGTATTAAAGAGGACAGGCCTTTCAAGGATATAGTGCTTGAAGATGAGTTCATATCCAGCATCTTGAGTGCAAATGAAATACTCGAGTGCCTAGAATATGAAAACTATCTTGGAGAGTATCGTAGAATATGTAAAAGAGCGAGAGAATACGTGCTCTCGATAATATCACGAGTAGAGACAGAGAGACTCCGATACGCTTAGTAATAGAAACGATAGATCTTCAGATAGAGTAAAAGTAGAGATGTATAATGCCTTTATTCATATAAAAGTCTATCAAAAATACCAAAGATATATAGTGTAGATGAAGAACTCTAGAGGAAGGTAAGAGATGTAAAGGTAGTTAACCTCATACCTATAGGTTTAATGAATGAATACCACCGTTACATGTAGGAGAGGCTATCAATTAAGTAATCTTAAGGCATGATCGTAGTAACTCCTATAGGATAGCACGCATACACTCCAGTATATTCCTCCCCCTATATAGTACAGTCCTCCCATCTACTCTAACGACTCCAGGTCTTAGTGCAATTCTCTCAACATGAGTCGGTAACATGTATTCTACCTTTAACTCTACAGGGGGTTCCAGTTTCAATGGTTTAAACTCCCCCCTACGAAGCCTGGTTAGAGCTCTCTCCGCAGCTGATGTTATGAGCTCTCTCGCTACTGAAGGATGGATACACTCAGCAGCGTACATGCTTGTAGCACGTTTGACGGCAACCACCTCTATATCACCCAGTAATTTCTTGGCCTCTTCAGTAGCGGCATAATCACCTGCGACCATGATCATGGGTACATTATAGTATCCCGCTATAGCAGCCCAAAGGCCTATCTCGCCTACAAGTTTGCCGTTCAGCCATATATTGACTATTGTCTCGTGCGAGAGTGTGTGGCAGAGGAGTGCTGATGGAGTTCCAGCCATGGCATGTGCACCGATAGCCACTACAGCATCAAAAGAGGAGTCTAGACCTTCGAGCTCTGAGAGTCTTCTCCCCCTTATGAGCTTCACCCTAGGGTCTAGGTCTTCTAGTAGGATACTGAAAGCGGCTCCATGTCCATCTAAGACCACTACTTCGGTTGCACCTCCACGAAAGAGCCCCTCTACAGCGGCATTTACGTCACTAGTGAGCATTCTCTTCGCTTCTTCATGAATTCTTCCACCTGGGTTGAAGTCTTCCCAGGAACCGGAGACTCCTGTAGCCCCCTCTAAATCCGTTATTATAAATACCTTCATCTTCTCACATTGAAGTACTGTATGGCCTTACTTTATAACTCTATCCTTCCTCTAAACGAGCATGTATTTCCTCTTTTAACAAGTCGATAATTTGAGTATGTTTCACAAAGTATAGCCTAGCGGAACTGTCTCATTTTTCATAGGCATTAGTAGGCTTTACTTATCGTAAAGAACCTGTAAGAGCGGATCCTAGACTAATTTCTCCACATCTTTAATGAATTTTCTAGCCTTTTCTAACTCCACGCGTATATCCTCAATATCGATTATACCCTCGTAGAATACAAGCTCATGAAGGTTTCTCTCCCTTGCAGAGTACCTATCCCTAAATCCCATCTTCTCAATTTCTGGATGCGCCTTTTCGAGCTCTCTTAGTAGTCTTCTTCTCTCTCAGTGACTTGAGGGTACTCTATCCGTGTACTTCAATATGAGTGCATTAGATGCCTGAATAACAGCATTCCATGCCTTTTCCGCAGAATCCCTGATCTTAGTGGTATTGTTTTCACGCACCCCTTTTTCAAACTCCTCACATGCCTCCTCGATAAATTCTCTAGCATCTTCGAGGTAGATCTTTATTCTCTCCTCGACAAATCTCGACATGTTCTAGCTCTCCTTCCCTATACTTCTCATGTTCTGATGAGCTTTTCCATAAGCTCCACTTATATATGTTGTGTTACACACTTCGGTCCAATTGCAGAAAGATAATGAACTCAGATGTAGTTTGAATCTTAAATGTTGTGAGGAATAGCAGAGCTATCCTTAGTAGGAGTATTTTATTATCCCATTGTAGAAAGGATCCTAAACTCAGACATAATAGGAGTATTGAATATGGTTAAGAATATGGATCCCATAATCCCGAGCCCCGCATAAAGGAATAGAGATAACGAGTTAGTAGCACAGCCCCTACTTCTAATGTGAAATGAATCAAGTGGGAGCCTAAAAGGACTATGAATACTCAAAAGATGAACACTCTAGAAGTAAATATCCTCTACTAAAACGGGAGGAATGTCAATGTAAAGTCTTCGTTTTTTACATAGTGTTCAGATAATTCACAGTCTCTAGAAGTGTAATTTTGAATTGGAGATATTGAGGATACTTATAAATGGATCTTCCTCCTCATAGTATAGTCTCAATACACTTAAAATATGACATATGTAATATATATAATAGAGAGAAGGAATATGAAACGGATACTGAAGATGTTAATATTTGGCGCTATAGGCGGATTGATTGCATCCATACCTATTATAAATGTAATAGTATTGGCGATCATACTGTGGAAACTGAATGGGAAGGATGATAGGAAGGCTTCTCCGTAGCTATGAAGGCTTCTCAATGGTAGCTCGCTCAGTAGAATGCTCTTAGCTATATCCTCAAATCCAAAGGAATTAGCATACAGGGCTTAGTCTTCATGCTTAAAACTTAGTACCTCACTATGGAATTGTATGTCTAAGTGTGTGGTAGTGGATACCACGAAAAGTCCATGGGCACGACTGAGACCAGTACCCGTGAACACAGTTAAGCTAAGGGATAGCTTCTGGATGAAACGTATAGAAGTGCTGAGAAAAGTTACTATACCTACGCAGTACGAGAAACTTGAGGAGACTGGAAGGATAGAAAATTTCCGAAAAGTGGCTAGAGGTGATAAGGATATTATATGGAGGATTGCTGATGACTCGGATGTGTACAAGTGGGTTGAGGCTGCAGCCTTCACTCTCGCCTACGAATATGACCCAAGTATAGAGAGGATGTTAGAAGAGGTGGTAGAGGCTATCTCCTCTGCACAGGATGAAGATGGCTATCTCTTTACATACTATGCCTATGATAGGGGATCGAGATGGAGTGATCTGATGAGAATGCATGAGCTCTATTGTGCTGGACACTTATTCCAGGCAGCTATAGCATACTATAGGGCTACTGGTAGAGATAAGTTACTGAATACTGCCATAAGACTAGCCGACCATATAGCGGATGTATTTGGTCCGGATAGGCGAAGTGGAGCTCCTGGACATCCCGAGATAGAAATGGCATTAGTGGAGATGTACCGACAGACTGGAAGGGAGAAATACTTAGAGCTAGCTGAGTTCTTCTTAGATCAGCGGGGGAAAGGGCTTCTAGGCGGAGATATTGTGCTCATAGACCATAAGCCCTTTAGAGAGCTTGATAGTATGGTAGGCCATGCGGTAAGAGCTATCTACCTATGTTGTGGAGCTACTGACATATACCTAGAGACAGGGGATGAATCTCTATACAGTACACTTGAAAGGCTATGGAGAAGTATGATGAAGAGAATGTACATTACAGGGGGAGTAGGATCTAGATATCATGGAGAGGCCTTTGGTGAGGACTACGAGCTGCCTAATGTACGGGCATATGCGGAGACCTGTGCAGCAGTAGCTAATGTTATGTGGAACTGGAGAATGCTTATGGCAACTGGTGAAGCGAGATTTACTGATGTTATAGAGACAGTGATCTATAATGGAGCTCTCTCTGGAATCTCTCTAGATGGTAAGCGCTACTTCTATGTAAACCCCCTAGCAGATAGAGGTGGGCATAGAAGGGAGGAATGGTTCAGTTGTGCATGCTGTCCACCCAATATAGCACGACTACTGGCGTCACTTCCAGGGTACTTCTACAGTACTAACTCTGAGGGAATATGGATTCACTTCTATACCTCAAGTACATCCTCTATAGAGCTTAATGGAAGGATGATAGGACTGATCCAGGAGACGAGGTATCCATGGGAGGGAAGAGTAAAACTAGAGGTCAATCCAGAGAAATCAGATATGTTCTCACTATTCATAAGGATACCCGAATGGTGTGAAGAGGTAAAAATCATAGTAGAGGGAAAGGAGTTTAAGAGAAGAATCCTACCTGGCACTTATCTTAAGATAGAGAAGGACTGGGATTATGGGGATACTGTAGAGGTCTTTATGTCCATTAAGCCTATGCTAATGATATCACACCCACACGTTCTGGGTAATACGGATAGGGTAGCTATAAGGCGTGGACCTATAGTATACTGTCTGGAGCATGTGGATAATCCAGGTTTTGATGTATGGAATATAATCGTACCACCGGATGTGCAACTTAGAGAAGATTTCAGACCAGAACTACTTAATGGAGTTGTCATGGTGAGAGGAAGAGCTTTTGTAATAGATTCTAAAGTATGGAAGAGCAAATTATATCTCCCGCTTAGAAATATGCCTCTAGAATTCAGTGAAGTAGAGTTTAGAGCTATTCCCTACTATGCCTGGGCTAATAGAGAACCTGGACCTATGATAGTATGGCTTAGGAGTTTGATGCCGAAAATACCTCCGGAGCGAACGAGAGCCTGTAGACTCTCATCTTAAAATTACTCATGTATGAAGTCAGTTCTTTTGCATAATGTCCTACCCACTCATGGTCTCTAGAAGTACGTAAATGAGCTAGTAGAGGTAGGATAAGACAATAGATATCCTTATTAAAGTCTCTCATCAATATACCTAAATGTGCGCAATTTTGAGCTTTCAAAATTAAAAGGACAGATTGTAGATGAAATGCCCACTAGATACTAGTACCTATCGAGGTAGGCACTATACTAGTGGCGATTTTAACTTTAAGAGAATATTCTCTTCTAATGAGCATGAATATGCTGTTCATGAAAAGTAAAGTTTAGGCCTTTTATCTTTCATGGGGAACTAGCTATTTTACTTTAAAACATACAGCTTCGTATTGTTTGTCATTTTGTCAAAAAATGCTTATAAAGTTGGTACACTATTTTTTAACGTGAAAACATGAGAACCATAGATAAGGTTAGGACTATACTGTGGATTGTACTTAGCAATAAGAAACTACTCAGAAGACTATTGATAATAGCACTGATACTAACCGCAGCAATCACAGGCTACACAGTACTAGCCTACGGCGATGACGAGG
>CAZFTG010000036.1:7335-13908 GCA_964522205.1 uncultured Thermoproteales archaeon | reverse complement strand
CAAAAGACCAGATAGACTACTCATAGTAACACCCTACGCAGAACAAAAAGCAATAAAAGCAGCCAAAAGACACGGAGTAGAAGTATATACCAAAGTGTGAGATCGCTCAGGTATAGGATTTTCACCTATAGAAATACCATTCTCATGAATGCTTATTCTAGTTCCAAGAGTAATATATGTCAGATAATCGGTGAACGCGATAATTAGGTGCCACGTGGAATCCTGATAAATAGTGCTCGCCTGAAGTTTTCATCGAAATGAATACAGTTGGAGGTGATGAAACTAGTGAAAACTATGCAGTATCCTCAAATTTAAATATTCTTTAACGACTTAACTTAGGATAACTTAATGGCTGTTAATCTTCTATGCAAAATTAATATTATCTCACAAAACTTTCAGTACATTCAGCATTCATCAGAAGTTTCATAGTCCTCTTCAATAATTCTAGCGTCTCTATGATGTACTTCTTACCTATTCCGGGAACTCCACAGGTTACAAGAAGGACTCTTTTAGTGCTCTCATCCACAGCTGTATGAATGGAGTCTCTGTGTGGAAACTCATGTATAATTCTCGAGTCCTCTGCTAGAACTATACTATTCTCACTTAGCTCTCTAGGTCTGCCTCCTATCGGATAAAATACCTCTCCTTTCCTAGCTCTCCTCAGAACTAGTCTACTTGTCAGTAGTTTATCCACATCATACAATCCAATACAGACTCCTGTCTTTATGCTAATGATATTACCTATATCGACTATCGGGTTTATCCTAGGAAATGGTCTACCTCTCAATACTCTTCTTATAAGAGCCTCAGCAGCTGGTCTTATCTTCGTAGGATCTATCTTTAGATATCGCCAGTAGAAGTCTCTATAGGCCCTTACTATGGGATCGCTTCTTAAAGATTCGAGCGTATATCTCCTCCTCACTTCTTCAATAGTGGATTCTATGAGACTACTTAGCTTAATTTCATCGACATGACCTAGATTATATGCTATAGCATAAGCTACGGTTATTCCAGGACATAGCTCACTTATTCCCTTGTCAACACTTATGACGATCACATTTAAGTTTCTTCATAGATCTCTTATATCTATTCATGCACTAGTCTCTAATCCCATATCGTGTTTACCTCTTTTAACTCTACTATTTCCTTATCCTTTGTTATGAGAGCATGTGCTTTGAGAACTTTAGCTGTTAGTACTATTATTTTGTCATGTATTTCTTTAGCCTTAGTACGGTCAAATAGTCCTAGAATTTCCTCGTTAAATGGATAGTATCTAAAGGTTATTATTCTCGCCATCTTATCTCTAAGAATGTTCCAATAGTTCGTCCAGTTTTTCTTCTTGAAGAGATAGTAGAGTTCGGCTGCTACGATTGTTGGTAGATATAGAACGGCCTTTCCATTTTCGGCTTCTTTAAACGCTTCATCAGCTTTAGGAGGAAGTCTATCTAGAAGGTAGTAGAAGAAGGCTACTGCATCCACTACATAGATCTTCATTTAAATTCCCTTTAGCAGAGATTTCTTTGCCTCCATTAGTATTCTCTCACATTCAGTTACATCGACATCTAGTCCCTTGAGTAAGCCTCTCAGCTCTACGCTTCTTTCAAATTTTCTCATCAGGATACCATCCTCAAGAGGGATCATTAGTACTTCGTCCCCTTCCTTAAAATTATAGGCTTCTCTTATCGGTTTAGGAATGACCACCTGTCCTTTGCTACTTATCTTGACTTTAAATAACCTCTCTATAGGGGAAGACATAGTGCTACACAACTGTAAGGAAATTTCTTACATATATGTCTTACTATACACAGTATGAGGCATGTGACTTTAGACCTGGATTAGTCCCTTTAGATGGAAAAGTGTTCAGTAGGGAAGCTGTAAATTCCCTCTAGTCTGATCTTAATCAAACTTTATTGATTATAATGTTTATTAAAGGGTAAAATGAGTATAGTGACACCTGAAGAAGGTTGGGAGGTGGATTGAGCGTTCTGGCATTCCAAGTCTCCCAATCCTCCTAGCTACAGAATAGCTGAGACGAGCTTTACACCTGAAGTTGTAGAAAGTGTTAGAAGAGTTTCGGCTTAAAGGATACATCTACAGCGTTCTGATATAGTTCAAGTCTAAAGGCTTTGGATAGACAGAGTATTCTGAGTAAGTTGAAGGTACTTAACTGGCGTCGACCTACTGAAGAGCAGTTACCTTTTCTTCTCACTACATCTGATGAAGAAATCTCCCTATGTAGGCGGCGGCCTTTACATAGTTTCTGGGAAGAGAAGGATGAATAGTTGGCGACTTGAGGAAAATAGTGAATAAACCCCCTTAACCGCCTATCCTACGTATTTGAAAATCATCTACTAATTTATGACTCCTTAATTAGTAGGGGAACTCTGAGACGTGGTATACTTCTATTGGAGGGTTTTTAGCCTTAACCTTATCTATAAAATTCTCTCTGTCTAGGGATACTAACACCGCTCCTCTGTCTAGCGCGACTTTAAGGTAGAGTGCATCTATTGAATAAATACCATATTCATGACAGAGTGGATAGGCTAACGTACAGAACTCTTTATCACAATTAACCAGTAGTAGGGGGTGAATCATCTTATCGATTTTCTCTTTAGCGAGGTTAGCTACATCTAAGCCGACTCTTCTAGCTAGAGTTCCACAAACTTCTTGGTAGACTATGCTTGGCTCACATAGTAAGAACAGGTCTGGAATCTTGCTAAGTATATTTAGGCAATCGTCACTGTAGGGTTCATCTTGTTTTAAGGCTGCCACTAGCACGTTGGCATCTAAGGTGATTAGCCGTTTAACCACCTTCATGATCCCTAGCCTCTCTGAACTCTTTTAAAACCGATGGAGGTCCAATCCACCTCTTAGATACGATCTTCCTAAGCTCTAAAAATTCCTCCACATTTCTTTTGATCTCTTCAACTTCTTCTCTGTCTAAGACAAAGGTTTCCCTAGGTTTCTGCCTTACAAGCACCTCTAGCAGCTCGGCCCATGTCTTACAGCCTAACTCTACCTTTAATCTTCTTAACTCTTTAAGTAGCTCTTCGCTTACATTTTTCACGAGTAGGGTAGGCACAAAAGCACCAGGATTATCTAGATTATCTAAGATATAAAGATAACTCCTATAACACTATAGTGTATTGCATACACGATACTGTGAACGGATACAGAGAGTAGTAAATAACAACTACTAAAACTATAAACATGAATTTTTATTCAAAAGGTCTGGACTTAGAAATCGCGCTTTTAAAGTTCATATCGTTGTGGGATTCACCACTTTTAATCCCTCGATTTTACCATAGTCTTCATCCACAGAAATTATCACACCATCCAACAATAAAGCTGTAGCTCCATGTAGAGAATCGAAAAACGTTAGACCATACTTCTCTCTAAGTTCTAAAGCTTTCAATAAAACGTCTACTGTTAGAGGAGCCTCACCTAGATTCGCTAAATTTTTAAAATAATATAGATCTTCTCTAATATCTTCCTCACTATAACCTTTAGATCTCAAAATCAACTCGTATTCAAGATAAGCTGAAGCTGCTACCTTAACATTTCTAATCTTACCCGATACTATACGATCTATAAGCCTACTGGCAACTTTGTGGTATCTATCCAGAACGTTGACAAATGCTATTAACATATCAACTTCTATCACTGGCATCTTCAACCTCTCCAAACAATAATTCATCAACACTCTCCTCTACAACATCATAAGTCAACCTTAGATCGCGATACTTTCCATGAAGAGCTCTATAGGGATTCTTAACCACTCTAACAATTGCTATTCTCTTCTCTTCATCCACATCCCAAGCCAGCAAATCCCCCTCCTCTATACCTAAAGCTCTCCTAACTCTAGCAGGCACATTAATCAAAAACTTCTTACTAACCCTACTAAGTTCCATCTATTCACCAAGAATAAAGTTGATACTATGAATTTAAACTTTCCTAAGACACTCATAAAAGCATAGGTATGACACCTGGGAAAAACTTTAATTAAAATTCAGCGTAAGAGGGGCAAAATCGATTAATTCCTACATACTATTCTTCAAAATCTCGTAGACTCATTAAAATATTAGAACACGAGACTATAGATGAACGTGTATTAGAAGAAAAGGATGTCCTTAAGTTAGAGGATATGTTCAAGAGAGCATCTGGTGCTTTGAACAAGAGAATAGGACAGATTGTGGGCAGAATATACTCTCTAGCCTTTAGGGGAATCTGATTATCATCCTTCCCAGCCGAGGAGGTAAATGAGATAGAGCCTATAATTGTAATATAAAATCTCATAGGGTCACCTTAACTTTACTTTACAGTATATAGATTACAAAATACTTTTAGCTGTCTTCTCTGAGAATTACCTGTATCACCTTTAAGAGGAAGAGAGAACTGATAAGTTTTATAGAGAGCCCATATTTAGGCACTCTCAAATTTATCGATAAGTCGAAAAATTTTGTATATTATTAGTTTGATCTTTAGGGTTCTTGAATGTCTGCCTCTATTCTTCTAATAGTATCGTCTATAATGTCTATCTCAACCTTTAATTCAGGTCTCTCTGGCCATGTTAATGTTACTGTTATATACCTTTTCCATCCCTCTGGGCTTTTACGTTCACTTGCAACTATTCGCTCCACCTCAGCTCCACTCTTCAATAATTCAGCTGTTATTCTGTTCTTGGTGATTATTTCCATAACTTTCTCTTTGAACTCTTTAGTTATGTTCAGTCTTCTCCAAGTAGAAGTTAGTGGGATTAGACCAGTGCTGATAATTTTAACTCCTCCACCACCTTCAATAAATATCACCAGGAGTTTATCACGTTCCTCAGGAGGATAAAACATAGTAAAATCTTTAGGTATACCACTGATGTAGAGCTTGCAGGGTGTCTTTAATTTGACAGAACAAAGTGTTCTGAGTGTATATTTTTCACTCACTATGTCCATGATTACTGTGGCTCCATCTATTATTAAGGTACTAGGTTCGCTCCATGAGAAGCGCCTTGATGGTATTACATTCTTTATGTAGTACCTAATTCCAAGAGATTTTAATAATTTAATGAAAGCGCTCTTCTCCAATATCTCTAAAACTTTATCTTTTAAATGTGCAGCTTCTTGAGGAAATTCTGGAGAGAATAATGAAGCATTTATTGACCTCACAGTTATTAATACAGTAACTGGATAGTCATAGATGGTCGTGGTGATGTTACGAGTTACTCCTTTAAGTTCATCTAATTTGAACTCTCCTAATGTCTTATTGCCTACTATAAGCGTAACCTGGTCTAAAGAGTGGCGCTTTATTATAATGAAGCCACTTATATTATAAACACACCAGTCCTTACATTCTTCGCAACTACTCCGACTTTTCATGTACTTGGCTAAGGCAGGATGGAGTACGATTTTTATTAAGAGGTACTCTTCAGAGGTTGTAGTTTTATGACTACCTGACATAGACGTAGACTCTACTATAGCGTTGGTAATACCCATAGAATTTAGTAGGCTAATTATCACTACAGGTGTGGTAATTAGTATTAGCAATGTGAGAATTTTAGTTCTATCAATACACCTTATTCCCATTATTACACCACCATTTTATACAATACTTTTATCCTCAAAAGTATACTGTAAGGGAGGAGTTCTAAATTAGTTCTGAACTGTAACACTTATTAACAGATCAAAAGAATTAAACATAGCAGTTTCATAGCTACGAGGGATTAACTTGAAATACTCTCTTCGATTAAACAAGTGGAAGATAGTACTATACGTAATCTACTCGGTCTCTATGCTTTTACTGATAATTAAGGTCTCATCTCCAAACACAATCCAAGTAGTAATCCAAGAAGAACATGTAATTCACATAAGAGAAATTCCACAAGTATATACGCTCCCCGATGTGATCATGATCATAATATTAACAACAATAGTCACATCAAGTGGCCTTTTCCTATTCTTTATTAAGAGCCCTAAACGTGAAATATCATTAGACAGCTCCACTCGCTTTTTAACTGAAAATGAGAGAAGAATTTACGAGTTAATTAAGAATTCTGGTGGCATAGTTCTTCAAAGTGATATCGTAAAGATGTCTAATCTATCCAAGAGTACTGTCAGTAATATCCTGAATAGGCTAGAGGCAATGGGACTTATTGAGAGAAAGAGAAGAGGTCCTCTAAATATTGTGATACTAAGATGAATCGTCAAGGATGTTCCCATTAACGTCCTAATAGTTCTTCTACCATGCATCTATACACTGGTAATTACATTAATTCGTAAAAAGTGTAGTAAGAGTACGCTCCTATTCCTCTGTCGTATGGTGTTCTTTTACTGAATGTGTTCTAAGCATGTAATTGTATTCTATTAGTGTCTCGACAGGGAAATTAGTAGTTAATGGAAGTTAACATATCGTGTTTAGAATCAAGAGTGTAAGAGTAATCGTTCTTATTTCTCTGTTGTATGGCTTGTGTGAAAACGTGAAAATAGTAATGAAGACCAAAGAAACCATGTGACAGAGAATCAAGAGCATTCAAGAAGTCTAAATTTAAAACAACTTCCCCGAAGCGCAATATAAAACATTTTA
>CAZFTG010000036.1:5040-7235 GCA_964522205.1 uncultured Thermoproteales archaeon | reverse complement strand
TTCAAGAAGTCTAAATTTAAAACAACTTCCCCGAAGCGCAATATAAAACATTTTAAAACCTAGTATGTTTAAAGAGGGTCTCATAATTCCATGGTACTCTATTTTAGAGTCTTAACTCTAAAAATAGACTTTTCAGGAAATACCCTAAAGCTTGGAAAATATGGTGGGAAACCCACTTAAAGACATGCACACATCCCTCTGTAGTTGGAATAAGTGAACACTTCTTAATTATTTGTAGAAAAATGAGCTGAGCATTTGAAATACATTCTACAGAGGAGTATAACTCACATGTAATTAGCCCATATCCTTTTCCGTGGTAGACATTCTTTAAGAGAATTCTCGACAGACCATCTTACACCTTAAGCTTTCCGCCTATCTTTTCTAGCAAGATCAGTACTATTTAAATTAAAGCCCACTAAGACGTTTTCATGTCTACTTAGAGTCAAGAGCCTTACTTACTAATTTCCTAAGGATGCCCCTATAATGCTAATACTTTAACTCGCTAACCGAAGTTCGATCTAAAAATCCCCATACTTAATGACATTTCTGCCGACCTTCAACACATCCTTAACTCTCCTTCCATCAAAGAGCTTCAAGTACACTATCGCCTCCCTATCAGTCTCAATTATCACGCGCTCATCTTCCTCAAGAACGTGGTCTATACTTATCGATCTAAAGCCACTAATTTTAAGTGTGAACGAACTTCCATTCACTCTGACCTTCTTAATTCCGCTTATGAGAGGTTTAAAGTGTATTCCATTAGGGTCGGACTTCACTCCGCTTACAACCCGATCGCCTCTATGAAGCTGCCAATATCCATTAGTATCTATCAACACATCTCTTCCCGAGTAGTCTATTCCAACTTCAATCTTCTCATCTAGTGATGGCAGTTTATCACTGCTCCAGACTCTCGTTAAGGCCTCAAATACTCCTGAAGCCATCAGCGGTACTATATCTAGAAAATTCCTGTAGTGATTCGAGATTCTGAAGTATCCCCTTCCGGACTGGTAGAAGAGGACTGTCCTTAGAAGTTCTTCCTTAAACCTCTTGAATGATGATATTCCGATATCCTCAAGCATTTGAAGAGCTGATATCAGCGCTCCTTGAGTGATTATTGAGGGCGTCCTAATTGCCCTCTTCTCTCTCAGATCGAAGTTATTGTGAATTCGAATAAAACCATACTCATCCCTCCAGGAGTTCTCCTTTAAATATTCAATGTTCTCCAATGCTACTTCCAGATACTCCTCCCTTCCAGTTAGTAGGTATAGCTGTATGAGCTCGTAGTCTATCAATCCATTGTAGGATGCTGGCTCGAGAAAGCCCTCAGTATCCCCTCTAAAGAAGCTCCTGATCCTGGGATGATAATAGTTCTCTAAGTACCAATCCACGACCGGTCGTCCATACTTCTTCCAATAGTCGTCTTTACATAGTTTGGCATAATATGCCATTGCTAAGGCTACTGCCAGATCCTGATTTGTAACTCCACACCAACATGGGAAGTCTGGATTTCTCATCCACTTATTCCCTCTCTTCCACCAGTAGCTCATGAACCAGCTGAGATTCCTCTTAACCACCTCTAGGTACTTAGAGACTTCATATCCAGTACTGCTTAAATAGTCGGAGAGAGTGAGTAGGGCGAGATCAGCTAGTGCATTATGTACACATCCTCCTTTCCCAGGTTCGAACTCGGATACACTGTGCTCAAAGCATCCATTCTCATCCTGAAGTCCCCTTAATGTCTCAGCCATATCTATGCATTCCTTCAGAAATCTTCTTTTTCCAGTCTTTCTATGTAGTTCCAAAAAGCCATTCATCAGTCCAATATATTTTGAAACTGTCACTCCCTGATACCTCTTTTCGAGCACTGAGTCTACCTTCCAGTAGGCGTGGATGTGAAGACCGCCATACAATCCTCTTCCTTGCTTCCAGGTTCTAATCCAATTGAGGTACTTTGAAATACCCTTTCCTAGTGCATCAGGATCCCTATGCATTCTTTTCGTCTCTCTAAGATCAGGCGGACTTCAAGTACTTATAAGTGTAACAGTGATTTTGATTTTAACATTCTAATGGATCTTGTAGTTGAGTAATTAAACTCGTGATATATCCTACCCTTAGATCCCTTAACGATAATTCTCACTATAGGCATGTTATGCTTATAGGGGATCTTCATCTAGCATCAGCCTAGAAGAGGTATC
>CAZFTG010000036.1:0-4940 GCA_964522205.1 uncultured Thermoproteales archaeon | reverse complement strand
GATAGACTCACGAGAGTAAAGAACTAGTTTTATATTAAACTGGTTCAAAAATATACTGGATCATCTATGAAAGATGAGGAGTTTGAAGTACTGTACACGATACTGATATCCCCGGGCATCAGTGTGAACCAACTCTACAATAAGCTAAGGGGAAGAATATCAAAAGTTAAGCTCATAAGATTGCTCAGAGAACTCAGAAAGCCCGGTTTAATAAGAGCTATGAAAGATCCCAAGCATAAACAGAAAATACTACTCTTTCTAAAAGATGATGTACAGGATACTGCTAGAGAAATCCTGATTAAAACCTATACTATAGCTAGGAATAACATCGTAGGGGAGATAGAGAGACTAACACGTACTTATATAGAGATAGCTCCGAAGATTAAGAACCCCGCCATGCTAGAGTTCCTCAAGAAGCTCCTACTCAAGGAGATAGATAAACTCCTATCCTCGATCCTCTAGGGTGGAATCAATAATGAGGATCTTAAAATGCCTACTTCTAGTATCCAGGCCAAAGGGCTGGAAGGCCTACTTCTGGATGGGTATACTAGGACTACTCGAAGGCCAACCCACCTTCGGCTCAACAGTACTAGCAGTCTATAGCCTCATCTCATATCTAGCAACAGCATTTGCAGTAAACAATCTCTTCGATACCGTATCCGATGCCCTAAACCCCTATAAAAATAATCCACTAAACCTAGGTTGTAGTAGGTACGCAGTCTACATAATCCTAGCTAATCAAGTACTGGCTCTAGCCCTAGTCTCACTCTACACTCCTAGACAAGCCCTCCTCGTATACTCTATGATGACAATCCTAGCAATACTATATAGCACTCCACCTATCAGGTTTAAGAGGAGACCAGGACTTGACCTACTCTCACACGCCCTATTCTTCGGAGTTCTACTCTTTCTCTATGGTGTCCTACTGTCGAATGGAACGCTCATAGGGGAGGTTCAAGCTAAAGCCGTGATCATAGGGGTCTACTCGATATTTCTACAGCTGCGAAACACAGAGAAGGATAGAGTGTACGATGAACTTAGCGGGGATACGACATTCTCCATTAGGTTTCCAAGGTTATCTAGAGTATTACTCCATCTCAGTGGTATAGTCTCGGCCTTAGCCTCTCTCTTTACTCTATCTCTAAACTACTTCATAATCCCTCCCATACTCTTCTTCTCCCTACTTATAGGCTATAGATTTGGTTGGGAGAGATTACTGGATTCTCTCACTGTAATCCCCCTAAGTCTCTCCAGGGTAGGGTGGATATGAGGGTATTGATGGTCTCAGAGTGGGGTCCCTGCATTTACGGAGGAGTTTCCTCACAGGTGAAACTACTATCCAAGTGGCTCGCAGAGAGAGGATACGAAGTGTACATTATGTACAAGCAGGGAACCCACAGTAGTAAACACATCAAAGTGAGAGGAATACTACCCCTAGAATGTGTCGTTGTACCACCCGTACTCTGGGAAGTCAAGAGCATTATTAGAAGTATAAAGCCAGATCTAGTACATGTGCATCATTCCTTTACACCACTATCAGTACTCGCAGTAAGAGCATGCAACAAACTCGACATACCATGCGTTCTAACTAACCATTCTCTACCCCCTATTGGTGACGAGAGTAAGTGGTCGACATTCTCTTACTTAACACCCTACAGATGGCTACTCAAACCGACGATAACAACAGCAGTCAGCACTCCAGCGGCACTCTTTATAAAGGATTTTCTAGGGTTAAAAGATCCCATCGAGATAGTGCCGAACGCGATTGATACCGATAAATTCGCACCTCTAGATTGGGGATTGGAAGAAAGAGAGGATTACATACTCTATGTTGGTAGACTTATATGGCGTAAAGGTGTCGACGTACTGATAAGAGCCGTGGGTATATTAGAGAAGAAGGGGATTCCCTATGAACTACTCCTCGCAGGTCGAGGCTACCTTGAGCACTACTTGAAACTCCTCTCATCAAACCTAAAGAGCGTGAAATTCCTCGGCGCAGTCAGCGATCGAGTAAAGATAGAACTGTACCGTAGAGCTAGAGTCTTTGTCCTACCAAGTCGTGCTGGAGAGAGCTTTGGCGTCGTCATACTTGAAGCCTTCTCATCCGCGACACCCGTAATAGCCACGCGCATTGGAGGTATACCAGAGATAGTAGAGCATGGAGTCGACGGTCTGCTGGTCAAGGCAAATAGCCCGATACGACTAGCTGAAGCCCTAATCGAGATACTCAACTCAGAGGAGCTATGGCGTAGATTATCGTTCAATGCTAGGAGAAAAGCCATTGAAAAGTACTCGATAAAGACCGTGGGAAGACGATATGAACGGATTTACGAGGAAGCGCTAGAAGAGATATAGGAGAAATCGGTTATGATAGCTCCTGATGATATTTCGTTTAGAATCCTTATCTTCGGTTCTGCATTCCCCCTATTCTTCCACCTGAAGTGAGTATTATAAAGTTATAATATGTATAATTTTAGGTGAGAGCGTTTAGATTAGACCGAAGAATTATGCTTAAAGGTCGTCAATGAGTAGTAGATGCTTGTAACCCTATTGAAGTTATAATAAATGGTGAGAGTAGGATTATGGCGGCCTTAAGTAGAGACAAATTTATCAATATTGTAGAGGAGAGACAAGACCATTAGGGGTGTATGAGCTCAGTAGAGACGAATTATTGGGAATAAGGTAAGAGATAACTTAATGACGATAAGTGTACCAATTGTGAAAGAATAGATAGGTTTTAGTCTACAGTAATGTACCTCTCACTAAAAATAATCCTCTTTACTACTTCTCTACTGCTTATACCATTTTATACATTTCCTCTCTATTCCCATTGTTATGAATTTCCAACACATTTCAACAGTTTTCCCATAATATTTCAAAGTTATAGATCTCCATGCTACTGGATCATAAAGCTCGCTTTCCTCAACTTCCACTATTTCCGCTCCCCTATTCAATAATTCCTCTTCAACCTCATCTACAGATGTATATCTTGGCTTAATCTTACCACTATCCTCACTCTCAATCTTGCTTAAAATATACTTCTTTTCAATATAGCCCACCAGCCTAAAATACTTCCAAGTGATCCCATATGTAGCTTTTCGAACAGCTGTGGACAAATGGCGATACCATGCGTTAAGCCTATTTAACACTAAGTGGGGTGTTTTAAGGATTTTATAAATTAGACTCCACATAGTATGTTAATATAGCTTCCAGGTACTTCCACAATTACTTCATAGAATACCAGTAGCTTCTTATTAATTTAACTCCTCCAACTCTAACTTTTACCCATTATATACCTGATAACTCTATTGGATACGCATATGCTTCCACTGGTCTAACTCCCAGCACTAGTCTATATTCTAGAGGATGAAGCGATGATTCTATGAAAGAGGAATTCTTACCCCTACAGGATTTAATCCATAGGGTTTTCGGTCAGATAAAGATACCACTAATAACGCCTATTCTCAAAAGTACTAGAAGTCCTCTTTTTCACTAGATTATCATTAAACGATGTCAGATTAAAGTTGCAAGAAGTAGTGGTATAGTCTCTTTATCTAAAATGTGAACTCTAATAGGTCTTTGTCTTGCAGTAGGTTTACGAGTCCACTTAACTTCAAAGCCAACTAACTTATTGTCGATCAAAGCCACTACATCAATTTCTGTACGGTCTCTCCAATAATATATGGAAAACTTCCTCGCTAAATGAGACGCTACAACAGCCTCTACTATTGCAGCTTGATTTACTTCAACGTGAGTGTACATAGATAGAACTTTATAGATAAACGGATCAGTGAATATTACTTTCTTCTCTTTTCGGTAGTTCACTTCTCCACTAGGAGATATCCAATGTAGTACTTTTGCCACTAAGAGATTCTCTAAAGTTTCAACGTAATTCCTAGCTGTATGAGGTGAGGAAATAGACGTGTTCCTTGATATACTGTACCAACTTAGAGGTGTTGAAGAGGTCTCCAAGATATAGGCTATTACCTCCTTCATGTAACTCTCCGCTTTACTAGCCTTAAGCCAGTCTGTTCTTAACCAATCAAGATAAGCCTTATACGAAAAGTATGTGACTTTTCCTCTTTCAAAATACTCTCTTATTGGGAGAGGGAATCCTCCCGTCTCGAGGTAAGCGACGAAGAGATTACTTAGGGTTCTCGAATAAAGCTTGTTAGACTGAACTATCTTCCAAAAATTATCTTCATTTAAAAGACTTGCACTTAATGGTCTCACTTTACTAAAATGAAGTACATATTCCCTGAATGAGAGTGGTAACATGTAGACGTCCTTACCAAATCCTCTCCTTCCAGGAAACCTCTCCTTACCAGCTAGCAATTCTAGACTAGCTGAGCCAGCAACTATGATCACATCGCGCTTAAATACACCTCTATCAATTCGAGATTTCAAGGCTCTAAACCAATCTTCCACAAACGTTATCTCATCTAGGATTATTACCGACCCTTTCACCCCCCACTTCTCCCTAGCTGATACGTAATTGTCGAGAAGAGAGCCCAATTCCCTGTAATCTGCTAACTCATCACAAGAGTAATAAAACACAGATCTAGGATCTCTTTTCTTTAATAAGTCATATATCAGTATCTTTAGAGCAGTAGTCTTTCCAACCTGTCGAGGACCAATTAGGAAATGGAGAGCAAAGGGTCTGAGTGTGAACTCCTTGATTACTGTAGGTATCCACTTTACCTTGTACTCAAGCCACTCTCCATAGATAGGATCTAACTCTCCTCTCCACCAGGGATTGTACTCCTCCATATGCAATTAAATTACAAATTAATATATTAATAATTTGCATTGACATTACAAAGCTAAGATATTCACATGAGGACATCACTTTAACTAGGCGTGTAGACGTTAGGGCTAGCCACTAAGGCTAGCCGTTTCGCAGAGCTTCTAAGCTTTTGGGACAAAATATAACTTTAGTT
>CAZFTG010000035.1:11288-13949 GCA_964522205.1 uncultured Thermoproteales archaeon | reverse complement strand
AGGTCATAGAGGATACTGTTATTGGAGGGACATTATAAGGGTAATAGGGTACATCTCCGAAATTCTCAACTATTATAGCATCTACTCCTCCTTCTTCTAATTTCTCCGCATCACTTAAAGCTCTCTTGAGGACTTCCCTCATACTTCCTCCATAAAGAGGACTACCAGGTAGAGGTAGTAGATGTACTACGCCTATAACTGTCTTTTTCCTGAGTAGTTCAAGGAAACTATTCAAGGATCTCCCAGATAAAAATTGGAGCTACGGGCTTATAGACATTATAGTCATTTAAGTTATAAATTATAGTGGAAATTCCACTACTGGTAGATAAGTTGAACTCATTAAGTCTGGGATATCATAAGGTATGCATAACTCCTTCAGTAGGAGTTCCGATGTCGGGCTATGCTTTAAGGGAAGGCCCAGCTGTAGGAATTCACGATAATCTCTATGCTAGAGCACTATATCTACGTGGATTTGAGGAAGAATTTGCAATCGTAGTAGCTGATATACTTGGTGTGGACAGCGATCTATACTACGAGATAGCCAATAGAGTAGAACAGGAACTAGGAATAAGTCCAGGGAAACTAGTAGTCTTGGGAACACATACACACTCGGGTCCAGCTCTCCAGTCCTACTGGACCGATGTTGAGGTCTCTACACTAAGAGAAGTCTTTGTGATGAAGATAGTTGAAGCTCTAAAGGCTGCGACGAGAAAGTTAACTGAAGTTAAAGTAGCAGATGGAATTGGAGAGTTAAGAGATATAGTGGTAAATAGAAGAAGTCCTAAGAGAGGACCTATTGATCCAAGAGTTCACGTTATTGCCTTCTATCGAGATAGCTCTCTAGAGGCTATACTCTCGAATTATACCTGTCACGCGGTAGTATTAGGGGCTAATAATAGGTTGATAAGCGCTGATTATCCTGGAGCACTCAATAGGACTGTTGAAACTCTTACAGGAGCTTTTTCAATTTTCTTGAATGGTACATGTGGTGATATAAATCCGTTGACTCCTCGAACTGTACTTGATAGGATATACGATAGAAGTGTTGGAACTTTCGACGATGTAGAGTGGATGGGGAAGATACTAGCATGTGAAGTAGTGAAAATAGCTCTTTCCAAGAGAGATATAGTATCAGATGCTGATCTCCTACACTCCTGTATGGAGACTACTCTAAGAGTTAGGTGTCCATACTCACTTAATGAAGCTAGGGATATGGTTGTAAAAGCTCAGGAGACCGTCAGGAGGACGAAGACTTCTTCAAGAGAAGAGTACTATAAGGCTTTACTCGATCTCTACTACGCTAGGGTCATTTTACATAACACCTTAAAGTATTGTAAGAAGAGAGAAATAACCGTCCACGTACATGGATTAGCATTAACACGGGAAGTAGCAATAGTCTTTCTCCCTAGTGAGGTTTTGGTCGAGATAGGACTTAGGATAAAGGAAAACTCTCCATTTCCAAATACAATAGTAGCCTCCTACACGAACGACTACTTCGGCTACATAGCCCCCTCTTCAGAGTATCCAAAGGGAGGATACGAAGTAGAGTATCCGGTAAACATATTGGAGAAGGGAGAAGGGGATAAGCTAATTGAACTATCACTTAAGGTGTTGAGAACATTATTCGAGACATTTGACTAGATCGCAAGGCTTAAATAACTATTCGAAATTAGAAAGAGGAAAGCTCAAGAACGAAAGCAATCAAAAGATAATTGAAAGAGGGATGAACTAGTAGTAGAGAGGAGAGGGGTGAAATCATCTTGAGAAAAGTATCTAGGAAGGACATTTTAAGGGAGTTTAGTGAAGTAAAGCTATTCGTTAAGGAGAAGTTAAGATCCCTAGGCGCCGAAACCAGTAAGCATAGATATGGAGGGTATAAAGAATAAGAATAACGGAGAACCACATAGCAACCCTATAATACAAGGCTCTGAAGCAATCAAAAGATAATCGAAAGAGGAGTATGGACCGTTATATGAAAATTCCATTCCTGGGAATATTAAATTAAAGATAAAACAGTATTCCAATCCCTAATTAACCTAATTGTACCACTGCTGTCGTTAGAGTCTCAGTCTTAAGAGATGCCAGTACTAACGCTATACCTCTCTGTTATGAGGGGATTTTCGGATAATTCCTAACAGAGAGACTCAAATGTGATACTATTAGAATGAAAAACTAATTCAAAAAAGCCTTTGGAGATTCCCATACATGGTAGGACTTTAACCATCCTCCCTTGACATCGTAGCTTCTTACGATGTAGTCGCCTCCTATAACCGGTACCTCTATCCTTAAGGTTGCGTAGGGTTAACTCACTTTATTAACCCCTAATGGAACAGAGATTGATGTACTTACTCCCCATGGGTAGCTAACCCCCATTGAGATAGAAGGATACCATACATAGGTGTAGGCTGAACTTAATTCGAAAGTCTTATAATGGCCCTGTTCTGTTACTGCTGTATCCACATATGATGAGGGTGAGCCATTATCCCAAGTTGTAGTGGACGTTCTATATATGTTCCCATCCGAACCTGCATCGACAGCGTAGAGTACTTCTAGGTATGTTGTCGGGTCTAGCTGAACCCATGTCGTCGATGTAGTGGAATAGCATTTCCACAATATGATGAGCTTTAGTTATAGGAACAGTTGTACCCGTCCCTGTATCTA
>CAZFTG010000035.1:4190-11188 GCA_964522205.1 uncultured Thermoproteales archaeon | reverse complement strand
TTAGGGAAAAGGCTATATTGCCATATTGCTATATTGCCTTGGTGAAACTTTTGATAAGAGCTAAGATAGATGATAATCTTGAACTTAGATTTAGGGAACTTGCTATGAAGAGGTTTGGATATGGTAAAGGGGCTCTCACTAAAGCTATTGAGGAGGCTATTATAAAATGGATATCTTCTGTAGAGAAAGAAGAACTCACCTTTGAGGAAGACCCTATAGAGGCTATTGATGGATTAATCTCTGATATAAAGGTTGATGCCGTAGAACTCCAACATAGGATTAAAGATCTATGGTTCTTAAGGGTGCTAGAGGATGTATCTAATAGACACTAATATATTCCTAGAGGTAATGCTCTCTCGTGAGAGGAAAGAGGAATGTAAACGCTTGCTTAAAGCACTAAGAGATGGTAAGATAAGGAGTATAGTTACCGACTTCACAATACACTCCATAATAGTACTCCTCGATAGACTCAAAAGGCTTAAAGAGTTGAGAACATTTCTCCTAAGTCTTACAGCATATAAAGGTCTGTATATATACACTACATCCATAGCTGAAGAAGTAAAGGCTATTGAAATAGCTGAAGAAAAGGGATTAGATATGGATGATGCAATACAATACTCCACTGCCCTATCAGTAAAGGTCGATGCTATAATTTCATTCGATAAAGACTTCAATGGTCTCGAAATACCACGAAAAGAGCCAAAAGATATACTCGATTCGAGCTAAACTATCGATTTCTTGGACTCTTAAAGAAGGAAAGTAATTAAAGGATAATTGAGATTATCTAGTATTAACACTTAATTAAGCTCAATCTAATTTAAGTTTGGTGATTCGATGATCGATGAGAGGATTAGGAAGATAGCAGAGATACTCGTTGACTACTCAACTGAAGTTAAAAGGGGAGATAGAGTACTGATTCACACTCATCCTGAGGCTAGAGATCTAGCACTTGAGATCTATAGACTCTGTATAATTAAAGGAGCATATCCATGGATAAGAGTGGATCTTCCAAGAGCGGACTACATATTCTATAAGCATGCTACCGATGAACAGTTGAAGTGGTTTCCTGAACATGAATACTATGAAATACAGCATACAGATGTCTACTTTGCACTAAGAGCTCCAACGAATGTGAGAGAGCTAATGAACATAGATCCGTCTAGGATAAGTGAGAGACTGAAGACTCTTAAACCGATAAGAGAGTGGAGAGTAGAAAAAACTAGATGGGTAGTATTCTACTACCCGACAAATGCGCTAGCGCAAGAGGCAGGTATGTCCTTGGAGGAATTTGAAGAATTCGTATTTAATTCATGTCTAATAGATTGGAGGAAAATGTCCGAAAAACTGAAGAAGATGAAGGAAGTACTAGATAAGACGGATAAAGTGAGAATAGTTAGCGACGATACAGAACTCGAATTCAGCATTAAGGGTAGAAATGCGGTCATAGCAGATGGAAAGAGAAACATGCCAGATGGAGAAGTCTATACAAGCGTAGTTGAGGATAGTGTAAACGGTTACATAAAATACGACATACCAGCAGTACTACTCGGAAACGTAGTTGAAGGTATATACTTGAAGTTTGAAAATGGAGTAGTTGTAGAGGCAAGAGCTGAGAGAAATCAGGAGTTTTTAGAGAAAATACTCAAAACGGATGAAGGGGCTAGGAGAGTGGGAGAGTTTGGTATAGGGTTGAACTACAACATAACGAGACCTGTTAAGAATATATTGTTCGATGAGAAGATTGGCGGAACAATACACCTAGCCCTCGGGAGAGGATATAAGAAAACTAGGAGTAGAAATGAGTCGGCAATACACTGGGATATGATTAAAGATCTTAGAAAGAGAGGAGAAGTATACTTTGACGGAAAACTAGTCATGGAGAATGGAAAGTGGTTAATCATAGAAGAAAGTAGAGCCTAATGCTTTTCCTACATATTTCACCTACTCTATTTTAAATTAAGAGTAGGATACTACCTATTTTTAACTATTACAATGTTACTTATCCCTCTCCTTCTTTCAACGATACCCCTAGCTTCGAGTTTATCAAGTATTACACTCACTGTACTCTTGGGTAATCCAAGCCCTTCAACAATTTCACTTTGAAATGCCACTCCTCCTTTACTCATTAATGATGATAGAACTTTTCTTTCATTAGGGCTTAGAGAGAGCATAGTATTGTTTATACTTATTGTACGTGTCCTTGGCCTGAGTATACTCGATAGCGCTAGGTACATAATACTCGAGCTCATGGCTATTAAAGAATCGAGATGTATTAAAAAACTAGTATGGATAGAGATGAAGAGAGTTAGGAATAATGAATTGCTATGTAGCCAGAAACATTAAAGTTAAAAAGGCATATATACTCCTAGTATATCTTCCCTTAGGAAAAGTCTAATGAGAATAGGTCTAATTGAAGTAAGTCACTGGCACTCCGGTATGTACATTAATGCCTTATTAGATCTTGGAGAGAATATTGTTGCTATCTCCGATAGGAGTGAAGTTATCGCCAAGAGAATAGCGAAAGAGTTAAAGTGTCGCTATTACACTGACTATAGGAAAATGCTTAATAGGGAGCCTCTAGATTTTGTATTCTCCTTTGGAAGACATGTAGACATGCCCAGTATAATAGGAACTCTAATAGATTATGGAGTACCCTTTAATACCGAGAAACCCTGTGGAATAGATTACAGGATAGTAGAGAAATTAGCAGAAAAAGCTCACGAGAAAGAACTCTTCACAAGTGTATCCTTCGTTAAAAGAGTTTCTATGAAAGTAAGAGAGATACTGGATTTTCTGAGTAAAATGGGCGATATAAAATACATGTACTTTAAGTATATTACAGGTCCACCTAGTCGATATGTTGAATGGAAGTGTCCATGGATGCTTGAAAGAAGATATGCTGGTGGAGGTAGCTTGATAAATCTCGGTGTACACTACATAGATCTAGTGCACTATTTGACGGGAGAAAGTGCTGAAGTAGAGTACTCTCTCGTACTCAATGAAATATATGAGCTCAGTATAGAGGAGTATGCTTTAGTAATCCTAAAAACAGCTAAAACACACAGTATAGTAGAAGTAGCCTATACTCCCTGTCATAAACCAGAAGAGTACTTCTCCATAACTGGTACCTCAGGTAGGGTAATCCTACTAGGGAAAGAGCTGATCAAATGTCTAGGTAAGAAAAGAGAAGTAGTCGATATTAAAGAAAATGAATATTTCAAGTTCGTTGAGAAGACTATTGATAGGTTTAAGAGGGGAGATAAGCCTATAGCCACTCTTAAAGATGCGGCAAGGGTATTAAAAGTAGTCAATGACGCTTATAGTAAGAGTAAGGCCAAGCTCAGTACCCCGGTCTAGCATATTCATGCTTTCAACCTAATATTAGCTTAAGCTATTCTCTACTCGATAGCATATAACCCTAGAAGATATTATATTCATGAAAGTACTTTAGATAGTGGCATTTTCACCTCCTCAAGGATCTAAAAGCCTTGGTAAAATTAATCTATTAAAATTGTGGTAATTTTCAAACTTTTAGTTAATCTCTTGACTTTGAGTAATAAGAAGATTTTTGAAACAGATATTTTTGAAAAAGAAATAAGGACATTAATATTGAGATAGAATTTTCTCTATATTGATTACATACATTTGTCTAGAGCCTTCATGAGTAGAGTCAAAACATATTTTTCTACCATCTCTACTCCATCGTGGATGTAGATCACATCTAATCTCTCCTCTAAGATTCGGAAGGGAGTAGAATTCTCCAAGATCTATCCTAAGGTTCTTCTCAACATTATACAATATTATCTTCTGAAAACCTCTTTCATCCGGATAAGTGTCCGTCAAGATCCATTTGCGATCTGGAGAATAGCTACAGTGACCGTTCTCTGTAAGAACTCCTTTGCCTACGATCTCTACTTCATCTTCTCTATCTTTAAAAAGATAATAGTGGTCTCCTAAGCCATATCTCCTAGCCCATGCGAGAATATGATCTGAGTCCCTCCAGTCAAAGTGTGAAACATATTCATGGTCAGTTACACAATATATCTCTGAACCATCTCTATCAGAGGTAAACATACGAGTATACCAGTGTTCTCCACCTCTAGACCTAGACCATCTATGAAGAAACACAAATCTAGAATCACTCGGATTAAAAAGTAGATGGTTGAACCAATGTATAGCGTTATCCATACTAGAAGTATGTCTGTATGAAGCTATCTCGGCCAAAGATATTATAAGCTCATACTCTCCAGAGTCCAAGTCCATTAAAAATATCCCATCTTCCTTAGGAGCAAGTACATTTCTATATGGATCAGGTACGCCTTTATAACCATATCCTGGACGAGTATGATCTAAACGTGCAAAGTTTAGCGATAAGCCATACCTACCATCGTGACTCACACAGTATATTGGTAAGGGCAGAATCCTCCTCTCATCCTTCTCGATATCCAGTATGATTGATACAAATCTATTCCCAAGTCTATCATTATATATTATTCTCTCATCGAGTTTAGGAGGAAGCCATTGAGCCATACATCCCTGTTGCCAGTTCCAAGCCTTAGAAGTACCTATGATATTTAATCTATAATCCCTTAGATCTATCAACCCTATCTTAACTATATCGTTTGGAGAAGGAGGACGATCCATGAAGTCTACCTCGAGGACGAGCATATATTTTTCAGAACCACTCCAAGGACACTTATCATAGTAGCCGAAGAAGTGATGTAAAGGACCGCGTGTAATTGGAGTGGCCATAGTCCTCTCCATTTTACAATTATGCTTCAGCTGTTCTTAAAGCTTATGAATGATTGTAGCTTTATTTTTTATAGAAAAATTTATTAAGCAAGGAGGAATTATGAAGAAATAATAGAAAATGAAAGAAAGAGAAGGATACAGGAGTTATAAGTGCTTCTTGAAATATTTTACGACATCGGTAGGAGTTACTGCCACTACTACTCCAGCATCTTCTAGGGCATTAATCTTGCTTTCAGCTGTTCCCATACCCATCGATATAATCGCTCCTGCATGTCCCATACGTTTACCAGGTGGAGCTGTTCTACCAGCTATGAAGGCAACCATAGGTTTTTCAATTCCATGTTTCTTCAGGTAATCTGCAAGCCTCTCTTCCATATCCCCTCCTATTTCACCTATGACTACTATTGCTTTCGTATCCTCATCTTCAAAAAACATCTTAACAACTTCTATAAAGTCCAGTCCAACTATGGGATCTCCGCCAATACCTAGACAGGTAGACTGTCCTAATCCACTAAGCGATAGAGCATAAGCTATTTCATAGGTTAGAGTTCCACTTCTAGAAACTATCCCTATATTTCCTTTTCTGAAAACTCTTGATGGCATTATTCCTACTTTTACCCTATCAATAGGATTGATTATGCCTGGAGTATTAGGCCCTATTATAGTTGCTCCAAGGATTTTAGCATAATTTACTATCCTGAGCATTTCGTGCAGGGGTATGTGTTCAGTTATTATGACGATGTTCCTAATACTACTATCTAGTGCTTCGTAGATAGCATCTGGTGCGTATCTCGCTGGGACAAAAATTATCGAGGTATTTATTTCAGGATTTCTCTCTAGCGCCTCCTCTACACTATTGTAGACGAGTACTCCATGAACTCTTGTACCACCCTTACCTGGAGTTACCCCAGCTACTATTTGAGTACCATAATCCAACATTGCTTTAGTATGGAAGCTCCCTTCCCTTCCAGTTATACCCTGAACGAGTACTCTAGTACTCCTATCCACGATTATCCCCATAGTATCACCTAACTAATCTTACAGCCTCTTTTGCAGCCTCTTCTAAAGAATCGAAAACTTGGATATTGTGTACTCTTAGAATATCCCTACCTCTTTTCTCTTCTGTACCGGTTAACCTTACAATAAGGGGCTTACTTATTCTCGTCTCCTCAAGTGCTCTAATGATTCCACTGGCAACTTCGTCACATCTCGTTATTCCACCGAGTATGTTAATTAAAATGACTTTTACTCTACGATTCTTCAACAGTATTTTGAGTGCCTCTTTCACTCTATCAGCTCTAGCTCCTCCTCCGATATCCAGGAAGTCAGCTGGCTTTCCTCCATAGAGATGTACTAAGTCCATGGTAGCCATAGTAAGTCCCGCGCCGTTACCTATAATTCCTATATCGCCTTCGAGTTCAATATAATCGAACCCATATTCCTTAGCCTTTACCTCATCCCTACTAAGTGTCCTTAGTTCACCTTTACTAATGAGCTCTGGATGCCTGTATAACGCATTATCATCAACGATCATTTTTGTATCTAAAGCCAACAATCTATTATCAGGTGTTAGAGCTAACGGATTTATTTCAGCTAATTCACACTCATAGTCTATGAATAACTTGTAGAGAGATCTGATAATTTTAATAAAATCCTTTATACTTTCACCTTTTAATCCCAGTTTATAAGCAGTATTTCGAGCTATGTAATCTCTAAAACCAGTGAAGACATCTATTCCATATTTGATAACAGACTCTGGTCTCTCTTTAGCCAGATCCTCAAGCTCGATTCCACCATATCTAGAGGCTATGAAAGCTATACCTCTCGATGTTCTATCGATAACAAAGCCTACATAGAGTTCCCTAATCACGTCAACCTTCTCTACTACAAGGATCTCTCTCACCTTAAGACCATTAAGCTCTCTTCCTAGTATTTCCTTAATGATACTCAATGCATCTTCGATATCATTAGCGAACCTTACTCCACCCAGTTTAGCTCTACGTGCAACCAATATTTGAGCTTTGATTACGACAGGAAAACTGACTTCCTTCAAAACTCTATATGCCTCATTCAATTTCCTAACTAGAAAACCTCTGGGAACTGGAATACTGTACTTAGAAAAAATCTCCCGTGCTTCATACTCATACAGCTTCATACCATCTCCTCTTCATCTTATTTTCTACTGGAAATAAATACTACTATACTTTTTAGAAGGGACTTTGGGTTTACCAAATTTTAGGAGTGAT
>CAZFTG010000035.1:2980-4090 GCA_964522205.1 uncultured Thermoproteales archaeon | reverse complement strand
TCTACAATATATTCTCATAAATCTGCTATTTTTATTAATAAAGTTTTTAAAGATTGATCCTTAAAATGATTGGTGGAAGATATTGAGTGAAGTAAGCCCTATCTTCATGTGGTTCATCCATATTCTAGGCTTCGTATATGAGGCTATAATGATAATAATAGGTGTCTTAACATTAGTAGCAGGTAAGAAAATAGGTGATAAAAAGACTCAGATACTGGGCATGGGCTTTCTCTTAATAGGATGCGGAGATGCTAGTCATACAATAGGACATGTCCTCGCCGATCTAACTCCTACACCTGAAACTCTATTTATTGAATCCACAGCGACCGCCATAAGCGTAAGCTTAGCTACCGTGTTCTTCTTGACTATTAGGCTCTATGCTAGCCTAGCTAGAACTCGTGAAATAGGTGGCCTTGATATAGGGTTAATAGGCCTGACTGTGTTCACTATACTCATGGCCTTCCTCACATGGACAGCTTTATATGGTGTAAAGCGTGGAGATCCGGGATATACCTATCTCATAGCTACGAGAAGTCTAGCCGTCATTGGTATGACGCTTACTGGCTACATAGGAGCGTTCAGTTTTATCAGGATGGCGAGAGCTCGCCTCAGAGAAGTCAATCCAATCCTAGTTAAGAGGTATAGATATGCCTTTAAAGGAATGTTGCTCATGGTGGTAGCTATAACACTAGTATTCTTCCACCCATTTCTCATACACTATCCAGGAGCCATGTTCATCGTAACAGTACTCAAGATATCTGCTCTACTATCCGCTGCTCTCTTAACCTACCTTGGTATAGTGGGACCAAGCTGGTTTGTCAGACGACTGTAAGAGTAGAACAGTAATACCAAGCTCCTAAGAGAGATCTTAGACATAAGAGAGGGAGATTATCTAAAGTGAATTTATTGAGGATGAATGAGTTATGTTATGAAGAAGCTACAAGTAGATGAGGATTTGATAGAGAGGAGGTTTAAAGACCTCAGAGCTAAAGCTTCTGAGTGTTTCGTTGAAGGAGAAAGAGGGAGAGGATAAATGGGTGCTAGAGCATTGAGCACTATCAAAACTCGGGCTCTAGGAGTAGTTAATGCAGGACTTATAGTCTTAAGCCA
>CAZFTG010000035.1:0-2880 GCA_964522205.1 uncultured Thermoproteales archaeon | reverse complement strand
GCGACTCTAATAAAGCTTAAGGGTACTCTTATTTACTAAAAATCTTCACTTAATATGCACTGACTTAGCATGAACAATACCATCTATAGTATCCTGTCATCCTTTCTAGCTCTCTCATCTCTCATGAGTGTGATCTAGGGAATAGATTTCACCTTTATAAGATTCTTTAATTAATGATATGTGATGGGAGTGCTGAGTCGTGAGGAGGTAGTAAGAATACTGCGTAGCAAGCTTAACAGTGCTAGTCTTCCCGATTTCATAAAAGCTGTACTACTATTCGGCTCTATTGCCCGTGATGAAGCCCATGAGAAAAGCGACATTGATCTACTCGTTCTTCATGAGGATATGGATATTAAAGACCCGGTGTATCGTAGGAGATATCTGTACAAGCTCCTGATGAATGTATTGGATGATGTATTTGATTCCGTCACACTAATAGATATGGAGTTTAAGGAGTTCATAAAGCCTAACATTATAAGACCTCTCTTACTGAACATATATTGGGACGCTATAGTCATAGTCGATAAGAAGAATACGCTCATTGAATTCCTTAAACATATCAGGAGGAGGATAAAGGAGGCAGGACTTGTCCGAGTCAAGGATGGAAGAACATATTATTGGATCTTACCTAATCCCATGCAAGAGGTTAGACTACTATGAGCATAGATCCGCTAGCTGAAGTAGAGTATAGATACCGTCTTGCACTACAACATCTAGGTCGAGCAGAGAGAATGTATAGGATAGGGGACTGGCCATCAACCGTACACTTCGCTCAACTAGCCATAGAGAATTTCACAAAATCACTCATAGCTATATTTGAAATACCCACATGGAGTCACGATCCCTCAAATCAGCTGATGAGATTACGCGAGAAATTTCCTAAACACATGGTGCATGATGTGGAGGAGTTAGCTAATATAACAAGAGAAGTAGCTCCTGAACATGGCAGATCTACTTACGGTGAGCCCAGTAGAGGTCTTACACCAGACGATGTCTACAATGAACGGCATGTCCTCGAAATACTTTCGAAGGCTAAAAGAGCGCGGGATATAGTTAAGAAAATGCTGAAGGAGATGAAAGTATATCCCTAATGGAGGAATACTGAACAGTAATCAATTAGGTACCACTTACATTTTCCTATGAAGATGAGTCTAGTTCTATATTAATGAGTAAAATATTATCTCTAATTACATCTTACCATAATGAATCAACTCTTCTGAGAAGTGTTCAGTCTTATATTTTTCCAGTTAATTCTCTAAGTCTAAGGCCTATCATGTATAGAGAGTCCTCCTCAACCATAACATCTTCTCTTAATCTCTATAGGAGCCGATTAGAATGTTAAAATGAGGGCGACATAACGCTTTAGGAGGGGTTCATATGCTTAAGTCTCCTTGAATTTGAAAATTCGACTTTTCTGAAGAATGTCTTTTCATATAGAGTCTTTAATGCCTCCTCTTGAGATAAACCCCTCTCCATAAGCTTTCTAATTCTATTTTCGAGCATTTTCCTGGCCATACCAGATCCGTAAGTCTCTTGATATCGATCGAATAGCCTATCATAGACTTCCTTCATGGAGGTATAAAAGACTGTAGGCTTTGGACTCGTATGGGAGGACGAAGCTTGAAGAGGACCACTTCCGATCCCTATCCTTGGGAATTTAGACATCAGACCATATATTGCAATTACTGCACCTATGAGAGATACTATGTTTAATGAGATTACAGTAGCGACAATTAGGATTATGAGAAGTAAGTATACTCTTTCCACATCACTACTATCCTCTATCTCGCTCCACTTTTTATAGATACCCACGGATAATAGTAGGACTACTATATCCAGAAGTATAGCTAGTAGTAAGTAGGGGTATACCATCGACCATGCATTGAACTCCACCATTGTGGGTGGGATTCTAGACGTGATATCAATAACCCTACCAAGCCCCTCTAAAGCACGTATATGAGTTACTAGTCCCATGAGAGCTCCTGCTATTGCTACTATAAGCCCTATTCTAAAGTAGATCAACCATCTATCCTCAGACAAATCCCCACCCGTAGATAGATTTGGTTTAGATAAATATATATTTTCTTTCAGTCTACTGGAAATTAGTACTACAACATTCACTATTAAAATACCTATCCGAAGCTATTTGAATAACTAGGACATTAGGCATTATTCTAATACTGAATTCTGAGATTCGAGCCCCTCTTCAAGGTAGGGCAGGCTAGAAAGGAGGATAACTCCTCTTAAAGGATCTCAATTAAAAGAGAATTAAGAAGCAGATGATTATTAAACAGTCACAGAGGATATATGAAAAACTAATAGTAAGAATCCCACCAGCCGAGGAAAGAATCGGGATAGAGGGCATACTTGAACGGATAAATAGAAGCTAATAATGAATAAGCACCTAGCGGAGTTTAAAGAAGATCTCAATGCTAAATCCAAGTAATATGATAAAAAGACTATCGAAGCTTAGAGGAAATAATCATACTTAAGGACCTGGTTTAAGTTTGAATTAATAGACTTGAATCCAAAATCGATATTCTCCCGGAGATCGTTGAGCTGATAATGGAGACCCAGTAGTAGTCATAATCCCAATGTTACTAGTCCTATTGAGACTGCTAAGAGCAATTTAGTGTATATGATAGAGAACTGGGATAAGGGAGTAGTTAATCTGAGCACCCCGGCAAAACCCATGGTAGCGGGGGGTGGAGTTTCAGGATCCGAGCGTCCACTCGGATCCTTTTGAACCACCGACCTCCGGGTTATGAGCCCGGCGGGATTCCTGGCTTCCCCACCCCGCTTCCCACCGGGGTGCTCAGGTCAGTAGTTTGGAAAGATCTTCATAGCCTATGCTCCGCCCCGCCAGGCTCGGCTCAGACC
>CAZFTG010000034.1:0-15327 GCA_964522205.1 uncultured Thermoproteales archaeon | reverse complement strand
TAATTGAGGGAGTAGGATTAAGGAGGATGAGTGAAGTTTGACAAGGTAGAGACATCAAATACTCCAAGGTAAATGTTAAGCAAAGAGTATATGTTACTCCAATATACAATCACACATGGTATACTCATGAGCCTCAATAGGTATCAGAGGAGATGCCTACTACTAGAAGTGAGTGATGTGAGAGAGCTTGTGAGTAGGGTAGGGCTAATGTATCTAATAGATGAGTGTATCGAGAACCTGAGAGAGGCGTTTAAAAACTGGAAGAGGTTTAGAGTTGTGAAGAGGACTAGCTTCTACTACCCCTTTGGAGTAGTCGAAGCCATGCCCGTATGTAGTGAGGAGTACTGTGCTATCAAGGTAGTGAATGGACACCCAGGTAATCCTGAAAGAGGTCTTCTATCAGTAGTAGCTATAGGTATGCTCATAGATGTACCCACAGGATATCCTCTAATGATATCTGAGGCTACTCTACTTACTGCTATTAGAACTGCAGCCACTACTGCACTAGCCACAGACTATCTATCCAGAGAGGATTCGACTAGTCTAGGTATAGTAGGTACTGGTGCGCAGTCCGAGTTTCTATGCCTCGCTATAAGTAGGGTTAGGAGTATAGACAGGGTACTTGCCTACGATATAGATAGAAGGGCCTTAGAGAAGTTCAGAAGGAACCTCAGGAAAATGGATTTTAATGTAGAGGAGTGTAGGAGCTCTAAAGAGGTCGCACAGGGTAGTGATATATTAACGACAGCTACCACCTGTAGAGGAAAGGCTGTACTAGCAGATCGGATCTCTGAAGGAGTACACATAAATGCCATAGGTGGAGATGCTCCTGGAAAGACTGAACTCGACCCTAATATCCTGAAGAGAGCTAAGGTAGTGGTCGAGTATAGAGAGCAGGCTCTAGTAGAGGGGGAGGTTCAGAACGTAGGAGAGGAGTATATATACGCTGAGCTATGGGAGGTAGTAGCTGGTCTGAAGAAAGGGAGAGAGAGTAGAGAGGAGATTACGGTATTCGACTCCGTGGGTTTTGCTCTAGAAGACCTAGTAATCCTTAAGATAGTCTACGAACTAGCAGAGAAACTGAACCTAGGGAGAGAGGTGAACCTAATACCTAGTTTAGCCGATCCTAAGAACCTAATAGAGCTCCTACTTTAAAGACTTAAAACTCTACATACCCTCATGTTGATAGCTCCCACGGTAAACTCTCTCAGGAGGTTCCGTCATCTTCATCAAGATAAACTGAGCTATCCTAGCTCCCTTCTCTAAGACTATTCCGTAGGGATTCATGACTATCAGTAGTCCTACACCTCTTCCTTCATAGCCCGGATCCCACAGGGCGGACTGGATAGTAGCACCCATTCGAAGTAGGCTAGAGCGGGGTAGGAATATACCTATACAATCACTAGGGACTTTGATCACCTCGCCAAACCTTACAAGGTATGCTCCTGGCTTTAGTGCATACCTCCCATTTTCAGGGTCTTTCAATCGATATTGTGGTAGCTTTACCCTTTCTATTGAGATAATTCCCCCTTCATTAAACTCATAGATCTCGTTTACTGTTAGGTCTACTCCTGCTGGCTGTACTTGTTCAACTCTAGCTCCTCCTATATACCTGACAACTAGACGACCCGGATATACTGACATTAAACCCCTACTATCACCTTCCACCACTTACTATAAAAATGAATATGGTGAAGGTCTCTACTAGTCCTAGAAATTACAGAGATGTATACCTAACTAGTACTACTATTTATTCGTTATAAGCGACTATGTTGACGAGAAGGGCTAGGATTTAAAATTAAGATTATTCCATTTTGATCTCTATTCTTTAATAGACATTTCATCCCAGTAGAAAAGTTTATTTCTCCCCTCTTAGACTAACCCTATTGCGAGGAATAGGATATGAAAAGGAAGATTAAAATAGCAGCAGTAAGCATACTGATAACTATCACGACAATAGCGATAGCAGTACTACTGGGATTTATCCCCATGAGTACAGTGTTGATTCTCTATAGAGATATTACTACTAAGATGATGGAGTACCAACTAGTATTGAAGATAGCCTTGATATGGATCTCTACAATGGTTATCTACAGGTTATCAAAAGAACTACTGAATAGGGCAATGCTACACCTAAAGAGAACTACTGGAGAGATCATGATGCTAGTTAAGTTCTTAAAGTACATACTGATAGTTATGGCTGTACTTTTCTCGATACATCAAGTGTATCCAATAGATACTCTTCTCATAGCCTTTGGAGCCTTCTCTGGGCTCTTCCTAGGTTGGGCTCTTCAACAGCCCATAACTGGAATGGCAGCATGGATCTTCATAAGCATTAAGAGGCCTTTCAAGATAGGGGATAGGATATACTTACCCACGCTTAATATAGTCGGAGATGTGGTAGATCTGGACATCTTCTATACAGTACTCAATCAAGTGGGTGGTACTGTAGGAAGTGAAGAAGCCACTGGGAGAATAGTACTAATACCTAATGCCATGTTATTCTCTACTCCTGTTATAAACTATACTAAAGTAGAAGGCTCTCCATACATACTCGATGAAGTAGTAGTGAAAGTGTCCTTCGACTCGGATTGGGATGAAGCCGAAAGGATAATGATAAGAGCAGCAGAAGAGGTGACAAAGGACATAATAGAAGCCACTGGAGTCAAACCATACACGAGAGCAGATCTCTACGACTACGGTGTGATGATGAGGCTTAGGTACATGACCCTAGCTAAGGATAGGGTTAGAATATCCTATGAGATTGTGAAGAGAATAGTGAAGGAATTCCAGCGAAACGATAGAGTAGACTTCGCAATACCATACGTGTACTCCTATCAAGTGGGAAAGAGAATGAAGTTATCGCCTATGTTAACGAGACTAGGAAACCTATAGGATTTTAGAAGTAATTCAATTCTAAATACATGTGGGAAAAATAAGCTAAATAATTTGGACATAATCTTGTAGATAGGGGATTGAAAGCTTCAGACTACTGAGGAATAGCACTATGGCTAAATTTCTAAAAATGATGGAGATAGACGCTTAGTACATGTGATTTATAATTGGCTGATCTCAGACTTATACGGGAGGGTTGAGATGGAGCTAAAGACTTTAATAATAGTGATATCTATAGTGGCACTAGTGATCGTAAGCTCCTGGATATGCTATGTACACTTTCAGAGATCGCAACTAAGGGAGGAGTTGCTCAAGAGATTTTCTAAACTCAGAGCTGAGTGCCAGAAGAAGAGAGCCCAGGGATACGATGTTTCTGAGGTTGATCGCTGGATAGAGAAGGCTAGGGAAGCATTCGAGAAGGGAGATTACGAAACTGCTAGTGAAATGTTGGATAAGGCTATTGAAGCCTTAAAAAGAGCGAAAAAGATTCCACAATTCCCATTTCCAGTAGTTAAAAGTAATTCGTGGATTACAGACCCAATAACACTATACGATTTCGTACCCTTCGGAGTAACCTTAGTAAAACTCCCTGATAATAGAATAGTTATCGATAGGAAAAAGGGTTGGATAGCTAGTAATTTTGTCCAGTTCGGTATGGCTGTGGATGATGAGCACATACTGATCTTCCACTCCTCAGTCAATATAGGTGGATCGCACTTCCGTCTAATGTTTGGTAAGCTGGAGAACAATACCTTCTCTGGAAAGAGAATGTACATGTTCTTAAGAGGAGCCTCCTACTATGATGAAGGTGGGAAGTACTTTCCCTATCCTACAGTCTACTCTAATCCCAAGAACGATTATGTACTCACTATAGCCTACGATGAGAAGACTAGAACATGGTATCATAAGATACTGTACACTAAATCATCACCACCTGTAGAGATCCTGTACGTAGAGGGTAGGGGTAGACTAGCACCACTATGGGTGGGAAAGCCAGAGGGCCCATTTGTAGTACATGGAATAGCTGGAATTAGAGACGGTAAACTATGTCTAGATACCTGGGGAGGTTACCTAGACTTCGAGGAGGTTAAAGTAATAAGGTATTACGATATGGAGAGCAATAAAACCTATACTTTTTCTAAAGGCTTTGCCTTCATGGATAGAGAATACCATAGGCTCTTACCCTTAGGAGAAGTGAAGATTAAGGAGGGTAAGATAGTTGACGGTATTGAGTTTGACGCAATGTCATTCCATAAGATGAATGGAGAGGAAATAGAGTTCATCTTCATATTGGCTAGAAATCCCCTCCCTCCGGAGCTGAAGAAGAAGTTCGAGTTTCCAGAATTCGAGAGGATAGGAAGGATAAACTTTGTAAGCAGAGGGGAAAGCTATAGATTAGATGAGTACATCTTCTGGACAGATGGAAAACTACAGCCGGAAATGTACTTCCTCAAGGGTAATATTACAGATGAGAGTGGCAAGGTTGTCGGTAAAGTGGATCTTAAGGCTAGGGCATTCGCTTACTGGGGTCGAAGAGGTACAGAAAACTGGGGTGCTGGAAGACCATGGTGGGATCCTGAGGGAAGGGTCGCCTGGGGTAGGTCCTTCGTAAAATGGAGTGGTACTATTACGCTAAGAGATGAGATCATAAGAGTTGAAGATATCCTTGGATTTGGTGAGTTTCACAGATATCGAGGTAAGTACATGTCTAGTTCACCTTATGATTCTTCCCCCTCTACTCCTCTCTTTATAAAAACTGGTACTATAGAGTATATTCCAATAGAGGGGGGATTCTACGGAATTGTCACCGATACTGGTGAGAAGTACCTACCATTAAACCTACCAGAGGAGTATAAGGTGGATGGATTGAGGGTAGAGTTCAAAGCTAGAATTAAAAGAGGCGTAATTACGATCTACATGTGGGGTACACCAGTGGAGATCATAGAGATAAGAAGATTAGTTAGTACCATACCAGAGGAGGTGAGAAAAGAGGCGCTAGAGAGACTAGCTAAAGTAAAAGTAGCTATCCACTACAGGTACATAACGGATGGTGGAGTTATCAATAGGACTATCGATGATGTCATAAGAATATTTAAGGAGACTGGAGCTGATTTCGTCTTTCAAGCATGGATTACTCAAAGTCCATGTCCTGATAAGTGTTCAGATCTACCACCAGATGAGGCATGGAAGTACGAGATAAGGGGATACAGTTATGAACACCTGAGGAATGCCGTCTCTAAGATCAAGGAGGAACTACCAGATATCATATTGTGTGGAGGAACTCAGACAGAATTCCTATACCCAGAGGAAGTTAGAGGATCGAGCGAGGAGGAGTGTAGAGATAGAGCATGGAACATGAGTCTAGATCCGAGAAAATGGGGTATAAATGTAAGTAGAGGGAAGGTACAGTGCTACTGGGCTAGGAGATGGGGTTTTATAGATAAAGATGAGGAATGTCCATCCGAGGAGGAGCTTAAGTGGAGAATGGATTTCTACTTTCCCGACCTAACGAATCCAGAATTCCAGGAAATCCTCCTCTCCAGAATATACAGACAAATAGACTGTGGTGTAGACGCTATATGGATAGACATGCTCTATGGACAGGCCTACCTTCTCCTGGGGTTGACAGGTGATTGGAACCATCCAGCTGTCCAGGAAAGCTATGAGGCTGCATGGAGGATTGTAGAAAAGATCCGCGAGTACGGTTTTAAGACGAAAAACAGGTACATCTACGTGCTCTCCTGGGTGGGAGCTATAAGAGGAGATGAAGTATATACAGTTCCTAGTACTAACCTCGATATAGGGGTTGTATCTCCCACGGCGAATGAGGTTAGAAATGCTATTACAGGAGAGATAGCACAGTTTAACGAAGAACTCTGGGATGAGCTAGTAAAAGAGGTAGAAGAGAACCTGAAGATACCTCTTTTCGCTATACTGGACTATGGAGGACCCGGTAGAACAGTACTTCACGTCTTCACTCAAGAGCTCACTCCAGAGGAGGCTAGAGAGTTCTTAAGGAGAGCTGATGAGTTTTTCACAGAGAGGGGTATAGTATTCGTATACCCAGTCCACGGAGGAGATATGGGGAGACTTGGAGTAGAGGTAACGAAGCTCTCATATGGCAGGTTTAACTGGTATGACTCACTAGCTCCCGAGTTCCAGACCTATGAAACCATAGTGAAGTTAGCAGAGAAAAGAGGTGTATAATATGCGCTATAAAGTACTATTTACTATCTTAATAGTGATAATGATAGGAGTAGGAACAATTCAATCTACAGCTTCTAAACAATATAATACAGTAAATATATATTCAAAAGAAATAATCTCGGCCACGGATAGTAGTAACTCGAATAGATCAGGAGGACTACTCAAAGTGAAGGTGGCTATTCTCTATGAACCGATAACCCGCTATAGACCGTTCAACAGGACTATAGAGGATATAATAAGAGTACTCAATGAAACCAAAGCCGACTTCGTATTTAGATGTTTTTGGAGATGGAACCCCTGTCCAGAGACCCCTGAACAGCTCTCCACAGAGTTTCTCAGGGAGAGATGTAGGTATGTGGGGTATTACTATGAACACCTAAAGGAGGTGATATCTACCATAAAAGCATCCCTACCAGATATCATACTATGTGGCGCTATACCCACACAGATACTCCATAGTCGTAAGATCTGGAACCCTATTACTGGAGAAGTTATAGGATATCCAAAGACATGGGAAATGGCATTAGATCCTAAGAAATGGGATATTCCGATTGAGAAGGAGAAGTTTCAATGTTGGTTTGCTAAGACTCACTTCTGGGTTCCCAGAGATTTAGATTGGCACGATTATGATCCTACTAAAGTAAATGCTTACTTCCCAGATATAACCAATCCAAGGTTTCAAGAGCTTCTACTGAGTTGGGCATATAAGCAGATAGACTGTGGTGTAGACGCTATATGGATAGACATGCTATTCGCACAAGTACACTTTCTCGCTAAGATGACAGGGGATGAAAACCATACAGCTGTCAGAGAATCTCTCGAAGCTGTATGTCGAATAGTGGATGCAATACATGAGTATGGGCTCTCGAAAGGTCGCTATATATACGTAGGAAGCTGGCCTCTTGGCCTTACATCACCTCACAAGGTTCCTAAACTAGACTTCATCACTATCTCCCCCACTTCTAGAGAGATACTGTACATGGATCTTAATGAGACTAGGTACGACATGATAATAGAAGTAGTGAGAAATCTGTGGG
Source organism: uncultured Thermoproteales archaeon (assembly GCA_964522205.1). Taxonomy (GTDB): domain Archaea; phylum Thermoproteota; class Thermoprotei; order Thermofilales; family B20-G17; genus B20-G17. Next base: position 8,188 of record CAZFTG010000034.1, on the reverse strand, counting down.
GAGAAGTACCCATCTTCGCCTTTATAGACTGGGCTGCTACTACAAGAACCCCTCTAGGAGTTTTCAGTCAGAATCTGACGAGAGAACAGCAGTGTGAATTCCTCAGGATGGCTGATGAATTCTTCCAGAGTAAGGGTATAAATTTCATCTACCCAGTACATGGAGGGTTTCTTGGAATAAATGCTACAATAAAAGCCTTTGGTAAGTTTAATACCTATGACTCTCAAGCACCTGAGTTCGATACCTATGAGACTATACTAGAATTAGCGTATAAAAAAGCACTAAAAGGAACACCTTCAGAGGAAACTCCATGGAAAGAGGGAATTATCGATGTCATAGACCTTAGAGGCAGTAATTTAGAGACAAGACTCATGGTGTTAAGTCTTCAAGGGATTGTGAATAGGATAAAGCCTTCAATTTATGTCCTATGGGAAAGTGCACACTTAAGGCCTACAGCTTCCGAGAGATGGTTAGAGTATTATAGGAGTAAGGGGTGGATTAGAGGATATAGGATTATCGATATATACGATGCTATTGAGAAGTATAAGCACTATCTGAAGGGAATAGTCGTATACGATCCAGAACTTCCTGCAACTATAAATCTCGCTGTCTCCCTAGCAGGTGTAGAAGATTTGATCATAGCACATCCAGACATGCTAGAGAGGTTAATAGAGCTAGGACTAGAAGTGAAGTATGATCTTCGAAATAAGTTTAAAGATAGGATAGATGCTCATAAATGGCAATTAGAAAATGTATTTCCAAGATGTAGCAGAGATTTGATAAACCTCTTTCCAACTATGAAGGGAGTTGCAATATACAGAGTGTCGATAGTAGACTATGTAATAGCTAGTAAAGGATGTTCGATAGGTCTGAGTGTAGGAGGTGAGTCCTCATTAATAGGTGAATACTATAGTAAGATGAACAGGTTTGCGATAGCGATAGGATACCCAGAGGATCCGAAGTGGGAGAGAGCATGGGTATCCCTGACATCTAAGTATGGTCTACTTAATCTATTGGCTACGGTCTTTTCTCCCAACTTCTCCTTTCATTCCAAAATACCAGCTAAAAAGGAGTATAGACAGGAGCATAGATTTGAAGTAAAGGTAGATCCGAACAAGATCTACATAGCCTTTGCAGTTTCAGATCTAGGGCTCAATGTGATGCAGGACTTCTACTATGAAATGTGGTTAAGTGAGGGAAGAGGAGAAGTTCCCGTTAGCTGGTGGTTAGATCCCATAGTCACGGATTTCTGTCCAGGAATAGTACAATATTATTATGAGACTAGGACTCCTAATGATTACTTCTACTCAGCTCATGTAGGAGGAAGGATTAGACCATCCGACTTTCCATATCTCGAGGAATACTTACATAGGGGACAGAAGTACTTGGATAGATGCTCATTGAAGGTGGTGGCATTTAGTAATCACAATAAAAAGGATGAGAGAGTATTCCGACTCTATTCAAGAATACTCAAGGTAGAGGGTTTCTCTTTTGGATTCGGTCCAGAGTTTGAAGAAGATTACTGGTTTGTAGATGATAAGGTCTGGATCGTACCCAGATATATGGGAGATCCTAAGACGCTATATGAAGCCTTAGTAAAGTACATAGACTCGAAATCTAAAAGGCCTCTATTCATAATAGCCGGTATAGGATTATGGTACTATCCAAAATTTAAGGATTTGATGGGTATCAAGAGAAAACTAGAGGAGAAGTATGAAGATCAAGTAGTGTTCTGTAGGATTGACGAGTTAATAGGCGCTATTAAACAATACAAACTGCTAGAGGAGGAATCAGCAAGGGAGATGGGTAGACTTAGACTACTCTTACCTATAGTTATTGCGATTATCGCTCTATTATTAGTACTGTTCTATTTTAAAATTAGGAAATCCCAAACTTAGAAGCCCAAATTTAAACAAAGATTTTTATTAATCTTCAATGCTTTCACATACAGAAGAGGGGAAGAGGTAGAAGTAGTGTGGGAAGAGTTTATGTAAGAGTGAGGATCTACAATACAGCCGATCTTGCACACGGTAAAGAAGTTGAGCTTCTAGTAGATAGCGGCTCTATTCATACTGTAGTTCCTAGTGAAGTGCTAGAGGAGTTAAAAATAAAGCCTATCGGAGAAATGGATGTAAAAGTATTTGGAGGGGGCACGGTTAGAAGGAAATATGGTATAGCTGTAGTGGGATATGAGAATAAATTCAGAGGAATAACAGTTGTCTTTGGAGAGGATAAGGATACACCGGTTATGGGAGTTCCATTACTTGAACAACTAGGCTATGTAGTAGATCCTATTAGTAGGAAATTGATACCCATAGAAGGTAAGGAAATATAACCTAATATAGCCTATCACAATGTCACATCCTCACTAATCTGTACCTACGAACGACGTTAGTCCTCTCTTCTAGTACAGCTAAGAGGTAGCTAGGAACCTTGTCTTTTGTATTGGCTCCTAACTTTAAGTGGGCTGGATAGCCCACCCAAGGCTGCCTCTATGCCTTGTTGCCCCACCTTCATCTGGTGGGCATCCCCCTGCATATTGAACCCCCTCATCAAGTGGTCAAGGGTAGCACAGGGATGGGGGTGACCCGCCTATTGGAGCCATCATCCATCCTTCCATTGGAGTCCAGCTATGAAACAAAAGATACAGAAAATGATGAACTGTTTCTCAAGGCCAATTATTTTAAGTATGACTGTTGAAAATAGAGTTCCACTTAGGGAAAAGTTTATTTCCTCCAACTTCTACGAGTTCTGGGGACAGTTATTGCTATCCAGAAGATCGAACCCAAGGTCGATAGAGAAAGAGTAGAGTTTCTCAAGAGGATAGAAGAGAAGTGGCAGAAGAAGTGGAGTGAAGCTAAGATCTTCGAAGCCGATCCTGGAGAAAAACCGAAATTCTTCGTAACATTCCCATATCCATACATAAATGCATATCCTCACCTAGGCTCAGCATTTACTGTACTAAGAGTAGATATAATAGCTAGATATAAACGAATGAAGGGATTTAACGTACTCTTCCCCCAGGGATGGCATGCTACAGGAAGTCCAATAGTGGCAGCGGCACTTAGGATTCGAGAGGGAGATCCCAGACAAATAGAAATCCTGAAAATGATGGGAATACCTAATGAAGATATACCTAAGTTTAAAGATCCTAGGTACTGGGTCTTCTTCTTCAAGGAGGCTTGGAAGAGAGATTTTCAGAGATATGGACTATCCATCGACTGGAGAAGGGAGTTCTTCACAACCTATCTAAATCCTCCATACAATAAGTTCATTCAGTGGCAGTACAGGAAGCTAAAGGAAAAGGGGCTTATAGTTAAAGGGACACATCCAGTAGTCTGGTGTCCTAAAGAGGGTAAGGTTGTAGGAGATCACGATAGACCTGATGAGTATGTTGGTATAGGACCAGAAGAGGTAATAGTGATAAAGTTCAGAGGAGATAATGGGGTAGTATTCCCCTGCCTGACCTATAGACCAGAGACTGTCTACGGAGCTGTGAACATATGGATTAATCCAAATGCTGAATATGTACTAGCAAGAGTAGATGGGGAGGTCTGGATAGTCTCACCCTATGCTGTAGAAGAGCTGAAAGCCCAGGATCATAGTGTAGTAGTTGAAAGGACTATCAAAGGATCTCAGTTCATAGGTCAATATGTCACCAATCCTGTGACTGGATGGAGAATTCCCATACTCCCAGCAGAATTCGTAGATCCCAATATAGGAACTGGTATTGTAATGTCCGTACCCGCGCACGCACCCTATGACTATGTAGCTCTAGAGGATCTGAGGAGAAAACCTGAATTACTTAAAGCATATAATATAGACCCCTCTATTATCGATAAAATTAAGCCTATCAGTATAATAAGATTAGATGGATATGGTGATTATCCAGCAATAAAGGTAGTAAAGGAGATGAATATAAGTAGTCAGAGCGAAAGGGATAAGCTTGAAAAGGCAACTAAGATAGTCTATACTAAAGAGTTTCATCAAGGCATATTAAAGGATGTCTTCGGTAAATGGGCTGGAAAAGTAGTAGCAGAGGCCAAGGAGGATATAATATCATTTTTAGTGAATAAGGGTATAGCTATTAGACACTATACACTTCCAGCTAGAGTCTACTGTAGATGCGGAAGCGAGACCTATGTGAGAATAGTTAAAAATCAGTGGTTCCTTAAATACAGTGATTCCGAATGGAAGAGAAAAGCTCATGAATGTATTGATGAACTTCACCTCATACCAGAAAGTATAAGAGAATTTCTCCATAGACAGGTGGATTGGTATAAAGATTGGGCTTGTACTCATAAGGGAGAACTAGGTACACCACTTCCATGGGATTCAGAGTGGGTTCTCGAATCTCTCAGCGACTCTACTATATATATGACATATTATACTATATCTAAGTACTTACAGAACCCTGAAGTATACGGGATAGACTGGAATAGAGTAGATGATGAATTCTTCGACTACGTACTACTGGGGAGGGGTGATGTAAACAAGGTATCTAAGAAGACTGGAATACCTGTAGGACTGCTTGAGGAGATGAGAAAGGAGTTTCTGTACTGGTACCCTGTAGATCTTAGGGTTTCGGGAAAGGACTTACTACCTAATCATCTAGTGTTCTTCATAATGCATCATGTAGCAATATTTCCAAGAGAACTATGGCCTAGGGGAATAGGAATAAATGGGTGGGTGCTTGTCGGTGGTAAGAAGATGTCAAAGAGTCTAGGCAACTTCATAATCCTCAGACAAGCGCTTGAGTGGTGGGGTGCTGATGCTACTAGGTTCGCTGAGGCATATGCGGGAGACTCTGGTCTAGATGATGCTAACTTTGAACCGGAGATAGCAGATAAAGCGGTGGACATCCTCTATAACTGGTATACGTTCGCTATAGAGAACTATGGTAAGGGTAGAGATGAGTGGATGCCCATAGATGATTGGTTCCAGAGCGTACTCTACAGGACAGTAAAAGAGGTTGAAGAGGAGATGGAGAAGCTGAACTTTAAGACAGCTATCGTTAAGGGATACTTTAATCTACAAAATGCATTTAAATGGTACATTAGGAGGTGCGGAGTACCTAATAGAGGGCTATTGAAGAAATTTATAGAGTTTCAGACTCTCATGTTAGCTCCCATAACACCACACATAGCTGAAGAGATATGGGAGAAACTGGGTAAGAAGGAATTCATAAGCCTAGCTGAGTGGCCTAAAGTGGATGAGAGTAAGATCCTATATGAACTAGAGAAAGGGGAAGACATTATCAAGTCTCTTATAGAAGACGCTACTGAGATAATTAAACTCATTAAAAAGAGACCTAGACGCATGAAAATTGTAATAGCAAGTCAGTGGAAGTATCAATTGCTCAAAAAGATTAAGGAGAGAGTGACTACAGGGGAGACTATAAGAGAAGCCTTGAGAGCGAGTCTAAGAGAGGTTAGAGTACCAGATAGAAGAGCTATAGGGGTATTAGCTAGTACTATTATAAAGAGGACTGAGATTTTAGAACTCATGATCCCTAGAGATATAGAAAGAAAGTTAATCGATGGGGCAAGGGACTTCATAAAAAGAGAGCTAAAACTAGATGAAGTCCTCATAGTCGATGAGGAAAAGTGTACTGAGTCCAAGGCAAGACAGGCACTACCAGCTAGACCAGCTATAGTACTAGAGTAGTATATTCGAATATACTTTTCAAGAGGTGAAGAATACTAGGATGGTCCTCTCGGCGGTACTATAGGCATTGGTTCAGCTCTCTCAGCTTCAGGTGGCAGCTCTATAGTTATAGGAGTGTTTATACCTAGTATATCCATGGTGAACTCAATATCACTTTTAGTCACTCTTGTCTCTAGCTTGAAATGCATTGTCATACTCATCTTTACTCTAAGAGTATAATATTTCTGCTTATCTATCCATGATGATATCTTTAAACTCTTTATTGTGATATTTCCCATGGGAACTCCAGTAACAGTTGCAGGAGAGGTCTCCATTACCAGTTTTGTTAACTCTTCTTCACTTAGACCCTCAGATGTAGCTTCTAATACATAAGCCTCCTTTCCTCTGACTCTTTCTACCTTAGTAACTCTCAGTTTTAATTTCTTTAATAGTCTAATAGACGAGGATATCAATTCCCTCTGCTCCCATACACCTTCCCGGCTCAGCTTGTACCACTTTCTCCCAATCTTCTGGTAAAGAGTATCATTGACAATATACATTTCCTGCTCCATTTTGCCTATCGGCATTTTAATCCTCATGAGCATATACGCCTTCCTTTTCTCTAAATTAACTTTACCCTCTCCTTCTAGATTTATCGTAGACTTCATGGCATCGGTTTCCATCTCCATTTTATAGCGAATTTCATAGTGGTAAGTCTTAACTTCCTTGTGCGCGTTAATGCTCTTAGATAACAGTTCATTTGGATCTGGTAGTGGTGGTTTAAGCAACTCTCTCAGTATGAAGTATGTAGCTATGATTCCTACTACGATTACTATACCGATAATCATTAGTAAGATTACTCTTTTCCTCCTAACCTTCTCTTCTTCTACACTCACACTTGGCTCTATTTCTGTCATGGTTATAGAAGGGAGAAATTATATAAAAATATTTCTTCTTTTCTCCTCTAGAATAATAATGTAAAATAAATTACTATAATTCCAGTGACGCCCAGGTAAAGAGAGGATTAGGGCTTTCGATCGGGGTAGATCACTGGAATTTCTGTACCACATCTCGGGCATTTTCCATTTCTTATCCTAAACTCTACGACATGCATCCCCCATCTCCTAATTAGTAACTCATTACACTCAGGGCAATAGGTGTTTTCGAATGGATGTCCAGGAACATTTCCTATATAGGGGTACTTTATACCAGCACTTTTAGCTATCATGTATGCTTTCTCTAGAACCTCTATTGGTGTAGGGGGCTCTCTATATTTATAGGCGGGGAAATACCTCGTGAAGTGTATCGGTACTTCATCTCCTAGTTCCTTCAAGTGCCTCTCTACTATCTCCTCTATAGTACTCTCATCATCGCTTACTCCAGTGACCAGTAAGCAGACTATCTCTACATGTATCCCCAGGTTTTTAGCCTCTCTGGCATTTCTCCAGACCACGTCTACACTTGCCGAATTGTACCTCCTATAGGATTCTTCAGTACCCTTTACATCTACTTTCAATGCATCTAATCCAGCTTCCTTCAGTAGTTTTAGTGCCTCTAATGTCATATAGCCATTACTCACATATGTGTTATATAGATTCTCAAGTCTAGCTAGTCTAAATACATCAATTGAATATTCGAATAGGAGGAGTGGCTCATTAAAGGATACGCAAGTTCCCTGGTCTCCATGTTTTATAGCTCTCTTTACCACTCTCTCAGGTGGTGTATATTTATCCTTAAGAGGATCTGGTACTCTCCTGGAGAGATGCCAGTTCTGACACCAAGGACAGGTGAAGTTACAGGACCAAGTACTGAAGGTTATAGCCGTCGATCCTGGCCAGAAGTGAAAGAAGGGCTTAATCTCTATTGGTCTGGATTCTAGAGCTGAGAGATTACCATAGGTAAGTGTGTACAATACACCTCCTATATTCATTCTAGTATTACAAAAACCTCTCTCCCCATCACTTATAGTACATCTTCTCTCACAAAGCCTACATCTCACATTTCCACTCCTTAGAGAGTCGTATAATAGTCCTTCCTTAACTATCTCAGATCTCAGTATATCGGCCATCAATTATATATAGTGTTCAAGGATTATATAGATAGTTCACTAGAGATGATGAATTAGAACTCGGGCCTAGTAATGAGGAAGGTCGCCGCGGCTGATCTAAATTTATATTCCCAATTTCTACCATGTAAAAACATTATATTAAATAAAACTAGTATGATTCTAGTCAGATTCAGATTCCTGTTCAGCCATAGTTTCTAAGAATATCTCATAGTATTCTCTTAGTAATTCACGTTCCTCTGCTAATCTCTCCTCACTAATCTTAGCTCCTTCTTCCATTACTCCAGTTCTTGTCTTCTTTTCACTAGCTACAGTTGTAACTACTTTATAACTTGTCTTTCTCTTAGCCTTCCTCTTATATCCACATTTTCTACATACCAGGTATACAGTATTTTTCTCTTTAACTGGTACTAGTAGTCCACCACATTTAGGGCAGAACTCCATCTCTAATTTCACCACTACAGCATAGGATATGCT
>CAZFTG010000033.1:0-15456 GCA_964522205.1 uncultured Thermoproteales archaeon | reverse complement strand
CAGCCGTCCTCTTAAGGTGCATATGTCTCTATTCCAAGCTTCTCAGCTGTCTTTTAGCAGTATCTTCCAATTCTCCAGAGCTCATATACATCGCCTCTAGAGATGCTAGACTTGACCTCCACGAGTATGTGCTCTCTATCCTTAAGGTTCAGCTTCTCCTTTCCACTAAAGAATCTAATGAGAAAGCTATCTCTTTCTGCAATATGGTATAGTCTTGCTTTTGGAATTGTCTTAGCTACAATCTTTCCCTCTGGTACATGGCCATCGGGAATGGTGGGTTGAGGCTGTGCTCAGGAGGGCTTAGATAGTCTCTTTCTCATGTTCTGATATCTCTCTGAACTCTGATAGTCTCTCCCATGCTCTGCGGAATACTTTTTTCTAACCATGTAATTTTCGGAATTCCCCTCCCTCATCTTATGAGCTTAAACCTCTCCAGTAGCTTGGTGTGCTTCTCTATACTCTTTTCACTCTCCAGCATATCCGTAGTCACACCGGCTCTCCTAGCCTTTAGCACTAGGGCTGTGACTTCCTCATCTGTCATACCTGTTATAAGCCCCATGTCCTCCAGTGCCTCTATGACTTCCCTTGCTATCTTCATCACTTTCTTCCTTAGTGTTAACTTCTTCCTGGAGTCTCCTATACTTCTCTCTCCATTCTATAGACCTTAGTGGGCACTTCTACTATTGCTCTGTGCTCAGATAGTCTGGTATACTCGAACTCTGTCCTAGCTATCGTACCAGCCTTAAACATCACAGCCTCTCCTGTGTTCAATCTCTTTAGTAACTCCATAATTTCCCTACCCATAACCCTCTCAATGTAGAGTAGGTCGTCGGCGTTCTTGGTTCTAAGGAATATGAGTAGTGGTGCTTGTTGGACGCTTTCATCGAGTACGCTTAATACCTGGTCTGCTAGGATTAGTCTTATTCCGAACTTTCTACCCTCCTCTAGGATGAGTACTGCGGGGGATACGCCTCCTAAGTTCCTGTGCAGGACTCTGCTGGCCTCGTCTAGGACTATGTTGAGCCTACATGGATTAGTCTCCCACATGTTGAATATGAGCCTTAAGGTCAGCATCACTACTAATACCTGTTCACCATAGGTTATCCTGTACTTACCATTTCTCGAAGTTATGTTTATTCCAATGAATACTGCTCCTCCTTTCTCGTTAATTCCCCTCAGGATGTCGACTATGTTCTCTCTACCGCTTATGAATGGTGGTGATATGAAGTGTGCGATCCTACGCCTGAGGGCACTGCATGCGGTAGCGTAGTCTTCCCTAAACCTACTGTATGCTTCTTCCTTGGCCTTGAGTAGTTCTATGAGCTTCTCAAACGATATCTCGCCCACTTCCTCAAGCTCATGGAGTATCCCTCTTAGTACCTCGTAGGCTATTGGACTTAGTGCCATACCATGCCTCTCACCCTCCCTAAGGTCTATGGATCTCATGGTCAGGGTGATGACTTCTGCTGTCAGTGGTACTGGGAGTCCGGAGATATCTATTCTGATATCCCTAGCCAGATCCAAGTACCTCACATCGTGATCGTTTTCTCTCAATTCCTCGTATACATTGTGGAACTGGCCGTTTAGGTCGAATACTAGTACTCTCTCTCCTTTCTCGACTAGGTGTTTTATGATATTCGCTAGTGCTACACTCTTTCCTGAACCGGTCTCACCAATAATGGCTATGTGGGGTACTTCAATCCACTCTCTCCAGTCTACTGTAGGTATGGTCTTCATGAACACGGCTCTCCACAGTGAGCTGACATCGGTGTAGTAGTAGGTACACTCCCTATCAGCCCTAAGTCTGAGAACATCAACTTCTCTTCCATAAGGAACTACTCTGTATAACCCCACCTTATAGACTGGAGCCTTGGGTATTGGTCTAACAGTCCTCCCGGCTCTAAAGCCCAAACCGGCCGATATGTAGGTGGTCTCTATGGGTCTACCTTCAATTAAAGTGATATCGCTGGTCCTGCCGCTCTCAACCACTAGGATGAAGCTGTCTGGTAGTCTCTCGTACTCTCTTCTAGGATCTCCGGTGAGTATTATTTTCGCATCCCTAGGCTTAGTGCTGTGGACTGTAGTCCTTAGGTCTCTATCGATCTCTGTGAACCCGTAGTTTCCCAGGAACTCTCTAATAGCCTCCTCTCTCCTCCTCTTGGGTACTACAGCCATGTAGAGGTCCGAGCCTCCTCCTCTCCTCAGGACCTCAACTACTGTTTTCTTCGAGAGGCTCATCAATACTCCTAGGTCTGGATAGGATCTCTCCTTACCGGAGTACTTCTTAGTGAGCTTGAATACTAACCTCTTCTTCCTCCTCCTGTTAATGCTGGGTGTTTGTAGTTCTGGTAGAATCCCATCGAGCCATTCTGCAAACCCCCAGTCCTTTGCGGATTTTATTAGGCATGCTTCCCAGAACATGGGGAATACTATAGTGAATATCAATGAGGGAAAACCCTTGAATGCTTCCTCAAGGCCTAGTACTCCTATAGCGTAGAGGTGGGATAACATGAGGAAGGGTATTAGTGAAAGTACATAGTATACTAGTGCAGTGTGTAGCCTATGACCACTAACCAATGAAAGTAAGAGGACAACTGGGAGGGCTATAAGGGCAATACACATGAGCGGTCCTACATTAGCTAATTGAACTCCTATTGAGATTAGTTGGATGGGTATCATCACAAATAATTGAAGGGAGTTATATTTACTCTTCCTTTGAGTATGGTGAAAATAATACTATCCTGTGGCTAGCCTACAAATTTAACTGAACTTCGACCTTCCCACATCATCACTGTAGTTATATAAGTGCGCACCTAGTCCTTGACATATTCGTACTCTCACGGTGTCGTGTTTGAGGGGTTGAAGTGCCTAGCGGAACCAGATTTGAGGTTTCAGAAAACCTAAGGGAGGATATTGAGCTCTTCATCGGTAGATCAGACATAGGTGCTTGGAGATTCGATCGCGTAGTACTTCTTAAAATCTGTTACAACCATAATTCTTCATTGTCGAATATAGATAGTATCACATAGCTTTTACAAAAGAGTGAAACAGGCTCCGTAGGGGATAGCTACCTTATGTAGAGTTAATATCATCTAGACTATGATCGCCTCTATATCTATTACTTTACTCATTGTTTGGAAGTCCCTATCTCTTGTAATTATCTTATCCACTCCATTAGCTAACATTATTCCACCTATCATAATGTCTAGAACGCTTACAGTTTCACCTAGTCTTTCAAGTTTTATCCATATCTCAGATGCCTTTTCAGAGGCCTCTAGGTCGAATGTGTAAACTGGATAGGCACTAAATAATTGATTAAAATATGAGATCTCTCTTTTACTCATAAATCTCTTCGCTCTAAAAATTTCGAAATATGATATCGAGGTTAAACATGCGCCCTCCTTATCAATTAAGCTAAAGTACTTTTTCACTCTATCTGGATTTTTAAACAAATCTATTATGAAAGAGGTGTCAAGTATGATCATTAACTCACCTTAACTTTACCCTCCTCCTAAACTCAAGCCATGTCTCCTCAAGGTACTTCAGTGCCTCACTATCTTTAAGCCTTCCAGCAAAGAACCTTACACTAATTCTAGGCCTATTTAGCAATCTCTCAATTACATCAGAGAAGCTTTCACCCTCTCTCTTCAGTTTGACGAGCTTTTCATACACTTCTTCTCTAATAGTTATTGTTTTCATGTGTTAATACATTAACACATGAGAATATATGTATTACTCTAGCCCTACCTACTTTATTCGAAAGGTTGCAAAATATTGTCCTACTGTTATTTGATTGAAGCAGAGTATTGATCTACGTACATTTAATGTTACTAAGGATTACACTTATCAACTATAATATACAATTATTGTTAATTACACTTATTATGAGTTATCCCTAGACACTGAGGGATCTGTATGTCTAAGATGGCTATAATAGTAATAGATATGCTAAAGGACTTTGTCTACGGTGCGCTCAAGTGCGAGAGAGCGCTCCAGATAATACCTAATATCAAGAGGCTACTGGATTACGCGAGGAGAAAGGGAATACCCATCATATATGCTAATGATGCACATTTGCCTGAAATTGATCTGGAGTTTAAGAAATGGGGACCCCATGCTATAAAGGGTACTGAGGGGGCGGAGGTAATAGAGGAGCTTAAGCCTCAGGAGAAGGATTTCATAGTTGAAAAGAGGAGGTATAGTGCATTCTATGAAACGGGATTGGATATGTTGCTTAGGGAATTAAATGTGGATACTTTGGTTCTCACAGGCATACATACGAACATATGTGTTAAGCATACGGCGGCAGACGCCTTCTATCGAGGCTATAAGATAATAGTCCCAGAGGACTGTGTAACTGCATTTAAAGAAGAGGATCACAGATGGGGACTTGAATATATGAGAGAGGTGTACGGCGCTAGAATAATGAGATCTGAGGAGCTCATGAAAGAGTAAAGCTGCAAATTTAATCAATTAGACTATTTTTCTAGCTAATACTGTCATACGTATTCTAGGATAGGATTTAAATCTCACTGGGAATAAGTGTAACGTATGATACCTATTGGAGAGGTTAGAAAGCGAAGAAAGAGCTCCATAATGACTTGGACATTGATAATATTAAATGTCGGTATATTCGTATACTGTATTCTAAAAGGACCAGCTTACTATGAGAGTGTAATCCAGAAATATGGTATGGTACCCTACGATATACTTAGTGGTAGAAAGTTATACACTATAATCACCTCCATGTTCCTTCATGGAGGTATCCTACATCTTGTAGGCAACATGTTGTACTTACTGATATTCGGTCCTGGAGTAGAGTCGAGGATAGGTAAGAGTAAATTCCTACAACTATATCTAGGTAGTGGTATAATAGCTAGCTTTATGCATACACTAATACTCCTTCTCTTCTCCGAGCCTATAGTAATCTATGGTCCATTTGGATATAGCGAGATAGATCCTCTTAAGATTCCATGTATAGGTGCCTCAGGTGCTATTTCCGGTCTCTTAGGCGCCTATGTGGTTCTACTACCTAAAGTCTTCCTAAACGTATTAACCATGGTAGGTCCTATCCCTCTGATCGTTAGGGTTCCTGCTGTGGTCTTCATACTCTTTTGGTTTTTCTACCAGCTCTACATGGGCACTGTATCCATAACCCTCGGTTTCTTTTCTGGAGTGGCCTTCTGGGCGCATGTGGGTGGCTTTATAGCTGGTCTCGTAATAGCTCTATCCCTCGGAAGAGAGGTGCGCAAAAGGAGAAGAGTTAGAGTGGACTATGCTGGTAGGATATGGTATGAAGTTCCAATAGATTAGATATTATCTATAGCTCCATGTATAGCGCTTACACGTTATAGTATTGAGATTTCTTTAGGTTAATTTTCTTAAAATCGGGAGAATTTAAAGTTCTCTTTAAGATAGTAAGGGGAACTAGGGATAATAAGTTCATTAGACCTCCGGATAATATAGTTATCTTAGGTTCTACAGTCCATAGTAGAGCTCCTATGAGGGGGGTAGGTAAGGTACATAGGCCCACTACTGTATCCAGTAATCCAGAAGAGACAGCTACTCCGTGCTGTGGAGCGAGTTTCGATAACAGAGATCTCCTCGCAGGTAGATCAAGTGCTGTAGTCAATCCCATGAGCACATATACTAATAGGGTATCTACGAATCCACTAGTATAACTGTAGCTAAGGTAGCTAAGAGCTACGCCTATAAAGTGTAAAGCGAGAATTTTCACTTCACCTATTCTATCTACTAATAATCCATAGAGAGGTTGTACTAGAATATAGGCTATACTCTTAGCAGTTATTACTAGGCTGTATTGAAATTCATCGAGTCCTAGTACTCTCTTAGCGAAAAGGGGTGCATAGGATACGGTTATGAACACACTGAAGTCGTGTACTGTTATGGTGAGTATAAGGATAGAGATGCTTCTGGTCTTCAGTATTCCCATTATGTTCTCAAATCTGACACCTCGGGGTTTTTCATCACGGGGGAAGTAGAGGAGGATTAGTAAGGCTATCAGGATGAACATTAAAGAGGAGGATATGTACAGTAGATCGTAGCTCCATATGTCGACTATGAGACCTGAGCTCAGAGAGCCTATAGTGCTCGCCAGTCCTAGTAGTGCATAATAGGAAGCAAAGGCTAGACCTAATCTTCTCATAGGCATAGTGGTCGCTATCATCTCTATACCCGACTGAGTGAAAAGTGCGATAGCGAAACTGGACACTAGTAGTACCATTATCAAGTCCACTATACTTGAAATCCATCTAAGGTAGAATGTGGAGAAGGATAGAAGGAGGGTAGAGGATAGGATTACAAGCCTCCAAGAGCTCTTCTCTACTATGAGTCCAGCTATTATTGAGAGGACCCATGGAAGGCTTATTATTGTGATAGAGGAAAACCCTACCTCCTGAATACTAAATCCTTTTTCATCAACATAGTATGGGAGTAAAGTCTGCCATACGGAGTTGTTGAAGGATATGAGCATTCCCAGTACTAGTAGCCATTTATAGGTATTCATATCGGTTCTGCTTAAGTCCATGGTATTCATGACCTGTCAGAATAATAGCCATGGATCGGTGTTTATATTTCTTTCATGGTACCAGATGATGTCCTACTAATTAGTGTACGCTTACTACCGAAGAGTACATGATTTCAGTGCATGGCTTCTCGCCGGCTCTTATCAAATATAAGGGCTTAGTACTACTAACATCGTGGAATGATACTATGGATACTTGGAATAGGCTATTGGAAATGGAGCTTAGACAGCTTAAAGATGAGGGATTCGATCTTAGAAGTGTAGAGGAATTAGTAACAGGTACTACTCCAATTAAGGGAATACTAGAACTTACACTGATAAGAGAACAACTTAAGCCTGTAGAGGGTTACAAGTACAGAGAGCCCAATTCTCTAGAGGAGATTAAAAGATATCGATATAGTGGACCTAGAGAGCTGGAGGTAGATAGGTCTACCGTAAAGCAGAGGATAGCAGGAGGATGGATGGGTAGAATAGCTGGATGCATACTTGGAAAGCCGGTGGAGGGATGGCCTTACGAGGAGATTAGACGAGGTCTCATGAAGATTGGAGAGTATCCACTGAAATATTATTTTCCCTCGGAGATGTTCAAAGATGATAGAGAAAAACTCCCCTTAACCAGGGGGAACATTCAATATGCTGAAAGAGATGATGATACAGATTACACAATCCTTAACCTACACATCGTAGAAACATACGGATTGAGATTTACTACGGGTAACATAGCTGAGGAATGGCTAACACATCTCCCCTATCAGTGTACTTATACTGCTGAGAGAGTAGCCTACCGTAATCTAGTACTAGGTATTAGACCACCAGCTACAGCTACCTTTCTAAACCCCTACAGAGAATGGATAGGGGCTAGAATACGTGCAGACATATGGGGTTACGTATGTCCTGGAAGACCGGAAGAGGCTGCTGAACTAGCCTATAGGGATGCTGTACTCTCACATACGAAAAACGGTATATATGGGGAGATGTTTACTGCAGCTACCATAGCGGCTGCATTTTCGGTGGATACTCCACTAGAGGCTATAGAAGTAGGTCTCTCGGAGATTCCTAAGACCTCTAGATTATTCGAGGCTATAGAGTATGTAGTGAAACTCTACAAAAGAGGTATGACATGGGAGGAAGCAATTAAGAGGATAATAGATACGTATGGCAAATATCACCCAGTTCATGTAATAAACAATACAGCACTAACTGTAGCAGCCCTTCTGTGGGGGGAAGGAGATTTTTCCAAGACCATAACACTTGCTGTAATGGGAGGATGGGATACTGATTGTAATGGAGCCACAGCTGGATCTATAGTAGGTGTACTTTGTGGAATTGAAAGAGTGCCTAGAAGGTGGTGGGAGGTCTTTAACAATACTATTAGAAGTGCTGTAATGGGTTTTGATAATTCACGGATTACGGATCTGATAGAAAGGACCACTAAGCTCTCTCAGTACCGAGTCGGTGAGTAGAAACTGCTTATGATTTCTAGAATGTAGATGTTCAAGTCATCATGGGTATATATGGTACATATGTAAGGTTTGTTAATCGACTTGTGAGCTGTGCTACGGTCAGATCTTCGGGTCTCATTGCTACTAGTCTCTCAAGAATATCTCTGATTAATCGTCTGTAGGCTCTGTAGCGTGGTCTTACAATGGTCTCGAAGGCTTTGATCTTACACTCTCTACGCCATAGCATTCTATGAAGGTCCTCTATCTCGGAAATCTCTTCATACAACCTTCTGAAGGTAGTAATGCAGTTATCTAGTGCCTCCTTTACTCCTTTCCTAGTCTCTACAGCTCTGACAAGTTCATAAGAGCTTATCACCTTATCCGCTACGTGTCTGAGTCTTCTAATGCAGAACTCTATGGAGTCTAAAAGATCGGAGTTCCTTCTCACAAGTTGTCTAGCCTCTTTGATTATCTCTTCTGCTCTCTTTAAGAGCTTATAGCACTTCTTTCCCTCTTCAGCCATTAGTGCTAGAGTGCTTATATTCTCAAAGGGGTTCATCCAGAATGATCGTGTATAGCCTATCAATTTTCTATGAACACATTCACTCAGTGTCTCTATAGCATCTCCTACTCTGCTCCTGGATCGGAAGACTGCCCAGTCGAATCTCTCATTGAAATCTTCTCCTATACTACCACACCAAGCGGCCTCAGCCGCTAGGAGTATACCGTAGAAGTTGAGTACCTGTAGGTTTTCTCCATCATCGTCCCATGAGGTAGTGAGTACGCCTATAGCTCCGTATCTAGCCCCGTCTCTCGAAAATCTGCTTATGTTAAATCTCGCCTCAATATAGTCAGGGAAAAGCCTACCCCAGCACTGTATACCAGGACAGACTATCTGCTTTATCCCCCATCTCCACAGAGGCTCTATCAGATCATCAAATCTCTCCTTTGCAGAATAGTTCCAGTTCAGTACTATTATGTCGTGCGGTACTTTACTCAGTACTCTATGGTATTTTCTCAACATATCTCCCCACATCATGGTGGTCTTTCCAAGGACCTTTAACATCTCTCTAAGCTTTAGTATATGGGATAAGTAGACCTCTTCTTTTCCTAATTTCTCACATACCTCTCTACTAGCGCCCTTTCCAATATCCTCAGTCTCATCACAGTTTATATTGAAGTACTTAGAATCAAAGAATTTGCACACATCTCTAAACACATCTTTTAGGAATTCATAGACTTCGGACTTAACTGGAGAGAGAAGAGAGCTACCTGGAAACTCTGCTAAGTGTGAGTACTTAGGATTGCTGAGTACAATCCTAGAGTGCCCGAATGACTGAATAGATGGGAAGTAGTCTATAAGGTATGTCTCACATAGTTTAACTATAGCCTTTACTTCACTTGGTGTCAAGTAGTCTTGCCATGTGGTATCCGGGTGGGATGGGAACTCGAAGGCATGAAGTTCAATATAGTGAGTAAATGCGTTCAGCTTAAACTCAGCTAATAATTTTATCATCCTCTCGACGAACTCGAGTTTGGGAACAGGCCCTCTACTTATGTCGTCAGTAAACCCCCTAAAGCTGAACTGTGGATAATCTATTACTAGTAGGCATGGTAGGACTACTTTCCCCTCCTCTACCTCTATTATTTGACGTAGGGTTTGTAGCCCGTAGAAGATGCCTACTTCACTCTTCGCTATCACATAGGCTCTATCTGGACGTACATCTATCACATACCCTTCTAGACCTATTCTATCGGGAACTACTATGCCTTTTTCATCTAGGTAACTCTTGTACTCCTCCTCTGTGAGTACCACTATATCGGTCTGGTCTAATTCGGATAGAGTGGTATACTTCACCCTCCAGAAGTCTAACTCCTCTCTTAGAGGTCTTAGTATATCCTCTGCTATCCCCTCGCAGTATACCTTAATAGGAGGAGTAAGGTGTAGTCTTCCCTCCCTGTAGTACACCTCCATTGGTCTAGGTATCGTGTACACGAGTATTTTTCTGAATGCTATCCTTAAATCTTTCACTTAAAAGTACTAGCTACAGGTGGACAACTTAATTAAGTCGTATAGACGAAATGGATAGGTGATGAAATGAAAGAGACGAATGTAATTCTGATAGGCATAGATACATTAAGAGCAGATCATTTATCGTGCTATGGGTATTTTAGAAAGACCTCGCCTAACATTGATAGACTTGCTAAGGACTCTGTAGTGTTCACCTCAGCCTATGCTACGGGTATACCTACTCATCCTGGATGGACTACTATATTGACAGGGGTACATCCACTGGTTCATGGGATAGTATCCCACGTAGGAACTAGAAAGCTCAGTCATGACATACCCATGGTACAGGAAGTACTCAGAACACGTGGCTATAGAACTGGAGCTGTAGATAACATGTTCCTCAAGTATGGCTCATTCTACGACTGGTTTACGAGAGGATTTCACATATATAGCCACCCAGGAGCAATACCAGTTTCCTACGCAGGACTAAAGGTTCAGGCTAATAGTGTGACTGAGAGAGGAGTAGAAGTACTAAGGGAGCTTCTTAAAGAGGGCAAGCCTTTCTTTCTTTTCCTACACTACTGGGATCCTCATGCACCGTACAAGCCCCCTGAGCCCTTCAACAAGCTATTCTGGAATGAATCTATAGAGAAGAGGTTTATACGGGAGGGATATGAGAAAGAGGAGATACTAGACTATCTCATATCACAATACGATGGAGAGATAGCCTATGTAGATAGTGAAATCGGACGATTTATAGAGTACTTAGAGGATAGAGGAGTTCTAGACGAGTCTCTAGTAATTATAACATCCGATCATGGTGAGAACTTAAAACAGCATGAGGGATACCTACAACACCATGGACTATACGAGACTATAACCCATATACCACTGATAGTCAGGTTCCCGGAGGGAACACCTAGTGGTACTGTCAATTCACTAGTTCAGCATACTGATATAGTAGCTACTATCTATGATGTAGTAGGAGTAGAGCCCAGCACACGACTGTATGGTAGGTCTCTGAGAAAAATTGTAGAGGGATCGGAGAGAGGATGGAATGAAATCCTAATGATAGAGAATACCCATCAAAAATCAATAGCATTGAGAAGAGGGGCGTGGAAGCTAATATACTACCCGGAGAAGAGTTATGGTGGATTTCCTGCGGGCTACATCCAGTTATTTAATATTGAAAGAGATCCCTACGAACTCGTTAACCTAGCCTTTCAAGAGCCAGAGTTAACCCTAGAGCTCAAGAGTAGATTAGATCATACTCTAAAGACTATACTCCAGGGTAGACCAAATCCACTAGATCAACCAATAACGCGTAGACGTGTAGAATTCTACTCAGAGGCTACAAAACTAGTGGAAAAATACGGTTTCACTATAAGAAGGGACTAAGCAGGTAAGCTAATCTCTAAAACTGATCTCATACTGTCCCTGAACTCCTTTAACTAGAATGGGGGCTTCTCTGAAGAAGTACTTACCATACTTTGATGCCAGTTCCACGGCTATATCACTCTTTTCATCTATAAGATTCCTGGTCTCTTTAGGATCGTTCTCTAGATCGTATAGTTCATCTATCTGTCCTTCAGGTCTGTGAATGAAGCTCCACCTCTTCGTCCGTATACATCTATCTTCACTAGTGTGATATCCCATGATTGCAGAATCTCTGAGTTCTCCTTTTTCTCCTATGAGAACCTTTAGGAAACTCCTACCCTGCATACATTTAGCTTCATTTCCAAGACCTAATAGTTCTAGTACTGTAGGGAGGACATCAGGGAATTGGATTAGAGCATCTACAACTTTATGCTTACATCCAGGGTAGTACACCATAAAGGGTATTTTTAACAATTCATTATAGAGTCTATCTGGACCTTTTAGAAATTTACCGTGATCTGCTAATGGGTGTCCATGGTCTGATGTCAGTACTATTACAGAGTCCTCCATGTAACCCAGCTCCTCTAGGTTCTCGAATAGTAGTCCTAGACAGTAGTCTACAAAGGATACTTCACCTGCATATAGACCTCTGATAAACCTTATCTCTTCCTCCGAAGCCCAATTCCTAGCAATACCTCCCATGGGGAGTATTAGTCTTGGACCTTTATAGTCTGGATCTGTATAGGTATCGAACTCTGGTGGAGGATCCCAGGGTTCATGGGGATCGAACATGTCAACCCACAGGAAGACTCTATCGTACACTCTATTCCTCTTGAGCCAGTCTATCGCTTCTTTAACTACTCTCATGGCAAAGTAGTCCTCCATACTCTTGAAATCATCAGTATTTGCTAGGTACTTAGATACTAGCCCTCTCCAGACCTCGTCGTAATTCTCATTGACATAATCCTCAACTCTACGTCTAGTAGGCGAGGAGACGTAGGCATCGTATTCTTGCCCTCTTATCCACCTAAACTCATGGAAGCTCCTATGAAAATTCATACCTGGTTTGAATAAGTGATAGGTATCTGAGATAAGTCCACACACGAAACCATTATCCCTTAGAATATCAGCCGCTGTTATGTCCTTAGGGTAGGGTAGCAGAGGGGTCCATGGTCTATATGGTAATGTAAATTGTCCAGTTAGTATCTCGGTCCTCACTGGAATCGTAGGTAGTCCAGAGGGATATGCATTAGTGAAGACTATGGATTTAGTAGCAAACTTATCAATATTGGGAGTTCTACAGGGTGCTACATTACTGAAGATAGGTCTTCCTCTATTATAGAAACTCACATGATCCTGTCTTAAGCTGTCCACCACTATTAGTACTAAGTTTTTTGGTATCTCAGACAACGTTTTCCCCTCCACTAGTCTAAGATTTTCTTATATTAACTCTCTCCTTCAACTCTAACCAGAGCATTATAAAATTCAGTAGTTACATTAATTTGAGAAGTAATAGTAATGCTTAAAAATTATCTACACTTATTATAGAGGTGGTCTCGTGAAAATTCACACTATTCTGATTATAGTACTTATTCTATATCCCCTCCTCACTCCTTTTGAACCGCACTCCATTGCCCTGCATAAGGTACCCGAAGGAAGTAGATCGAATAGATCGTTAAAGAGTGTAGTGAGTACTAGTACGTATACTAATGTTGAGGTCGAGCATGAAATACTTCAATCACTACACACTCTAGGGGGATCCTCAGGATCCCACTTAACTAGTGGTTGGGAAGAGGAGTCTGCTATCGCTGAAGGAGACTGGCATATACCATGGTACTACCTCTACCCTTATCTAGTGTACAATTTACGAGGAGATGGGAAATGGATTATAATAACTGGAAGAGAAGCCTATGGAGGCTACTTCGGTTTCTACTGGGATGACTCGAAGAAGAGGTGGGTATATGATGAGTCTTTAACTAGAGGACTGAGTGCACACGGCTGGGAGGAAGCCCCAGCATTAGCCTATAATGTCAGAGGGGATGGAAAGTGGATTCTAATAGGTCATGCGGGATCGAAGTTCTACGGATACTACTGGAATGGTTCATATTGGATAGAGGATCCATCTATAGTAGCAGGTCTTCCTGAAATATATGGAGAGATAAAGCACTGTTTCATCGAGAACCTCACGGGTGATGGAAAGTGGACTATGATCTCCGGAACTGATGAAGGACCTCTTAGAGCTTTTTACTGGGATCCAGTACAGAAGCGATGGATAGAGGATCCAAGTAGGGTTAAGGGTATTCCGGATATCGGTGAGCACACCTGTGTGACTGCGGCTTTCAACTTTAGGGGTGACAATAGATGGGTTCTCATAGTCACAAGATATAGTATGGCGACTCCACGCGGATTCTACTGGAATGGTTCTCAGTGGATAGAGGATCCATCTATAGTAATAGGTCTGCCATGTGAAAATATACTAAAGCCTACCATAGGCTATAACGTCTTCGGTGACGGGAAGTGGGTTATGTTCATGGGATACCCACGTCAAGGAAGTATACTTGCCTACGTTTACAATACTGTAGATACCTCGAAAATCCCTCCTCAAAAGAATATTAGTGTTGTAGATGTGAAGGCTACAACAGCCCGCATAAACTTTAGCTATCCGTATACCTGGTCTCATAGGATCAAGTATTCTACGAACCCTGATATGAGTAATGCTCTTTGGTCTACATGGGTGCATGATGAAGACCATGTTCACATAGTGCTGAAGTATCTTAAGCCAGATACCACGTACTATTTTCAGGTATACACCTATGTTCCATGGAATACTTCATACTACGTGGCCAGTAGTATTATGTCCTTCCACACTCTTCAATCTCAATCTTACTTTTACCTAACCCCAGGTCAATCCATTCAAGATGCGCTAGAAATGCTCCCTCCTGAAGGAGGAGTTATAGAACTAGCCTCAGGCACTTTCTACGTGGATAAACCTATCAGAATATGGATGGATAATGTCACTATAAGAGGGCGAGGAATGAATGAGACCATAATTACAGTAAGTGGCTCATTTGAAGGACACATAATACAGATAGGTAAAGCTGATGACCTGTACTATAGGGGTAACTGGATCTATACTCATAAGGATCTAACATTTTGGTTTAACTATCCTAGAGTACCCTTTAATGCATCTATCCTCACGAGGAATATACATATAAGTGATTTGACCCTCGACGGTAAAAACACCAACGGAGGGATCTACGGAGTTGAATTATGGGACTCTACTTTCACTAGGATAAGGACTAGAGATACTACAGGTGCTATAACTATAGGACCTTGTATAAATGTCCTGATAGGAAACTGTATCTCAGAGCACGATAGAATAGCCTACTGGTTCACTCTACTATCTCGATCATGTTATGTTAAGAACTGTACAGTAGTCAATGCATATGGATGGGTGCCCTCTATCCATACTAATGGAGCAACTCGAACAGAGTTCAAGGAAGTACCTCCATATCCCCCACCAGAGATAAGCTACAATAAGATCTACAATTCTATAGATGGAATACACGTATACTCTACCTCTCATATAATAGTTAAGAGGAATATCATAGATGGTTGTAGGAGAATTGGTCTACTAGTGAGTATATCCTACAACTGTACAATCCTAGAGAACATAGTGAGAAATAACCACGATTATGGTATCTGTTACTGTGAGGCTGAGGAATGCACTTTCATGAGGAATATAGTATAC
The DNA here is from genome assembly GCA_964522205.1 of uncultured Thermoproteales archaeon. Taxonomy (GTDB): domain Archaea; phylum Thermoproteota; class Thermoprotei; order Thermofilales; family B20-G17; genus B20-G17. The sequence goes on along the minus strand of CAZFTG010000033.1, from coordinate 331 downwards.
AATAATGGTGGAAATGGTTTCGAGTTAAGGGATAGATTCGAAAAGAGTAGGACAGGGATGGTGGTCAATAATGTCTTCTGGAATAATGGTGGTGATGGTATATACAATCCCTATGGAGAGCAGAAGATAGTAGTAAAGAACAATATTATAGGTATGAATAAGGGCTATGGCATAAATGGACCATTCGAAACTATAGCGTATAACAATATATGGAATAACTCAATGGGCAGTTATAACAGAGCAACACCGGGTATAGGGAACATTCATGAGGATCCACTTTTCGCTGATCCTGGTGGTGGTGATTTTCATCTTAAGTCTGAGTATGGTAGGT
>CAZFTG010000032.1:8518-17594 GCA_964522205.1 uncultured Thermoproteales archaeon | reverse complement strand
AGAGCTCTCTTAACTTCACTTATGGATAGTGGAGCATTGGCTTTTTTCAAGATAGCCAGAATTTCTTCTTCATACATAGTTACACGAAATGTTACATGCGACATCGATATAAGCCTAGCGACGATTCCTCCTCATTAACGTAATTTTAAGCTCATCGGCAGGTCTACTCTATTATTTCCTTTGGGGAGCTTTTATCTCCTCACATAATCTAAGAGAATACGTACTCCCATGGCATAAAAAGTGTGTAGAATTAGCTCACGAGCATGGAAAACCTTTCATTTTACACTCATACGGAAATCTAGAGAGTATTATGGAGGATCTGATAAACTTTGTCGATATAGATGCTAAGCACTCATTTGAGGATGCCATTATGCCCGTTACAGAGGTTAAGAGGAAGTATGGAGGGAGAATAGCTATCTTAGGAGGAGTGGATGTAAATAAGCTCTCATACTATCCCCCTGATAAGTTTACGGAGTATGTAAAGAATGTAATTAGAGAATGCGCACCTAGAGGGGGTTATGCTTTAGGATCTGGAAATACCATAACAAATTATGTAGACTTGAGGAACTATAGGATAATGATAGACTTGTGCTTGAAGTATGGTAACTATCCTATACCTTCTTGATAAGTGAGAAGAAAACGTTCCTAGTGAGTATGAATATTACAAATCTGCGATATTTAAGTGATTTAGGTGGAAAACATGGAGGATAAAGATAGAAGTGGAAAAATCTATTTTAATCTAGAGGAGAACATGTGATAAGGTTATAAAAAATACTTATTAAATTTAGAGTGATTAAGGCCTCACATTCATTACTAACCATCCTCTAAACTTGGGTACAAAGTAATTTTTACACTCCCTTTTTCCGTTTTCAGTATACCATATCTTTTCGGCTAATACGTACTCACGTATAGTAGTTGCTATATACTCCCCTTCAAATGTGATCATATGATTAACCATTAGTATTCTATCTCCCACTTCTGATTTATACCAGTCGGATTTTGTAAATTCTCTAACAACTTTACCAGTCTTTGGATCCAATACATAGACATCGCCGAATTCTGCAATTAATCCAAACTTATTTCGTCTTAAAAAGTCTTGAATAGTCTTTTTCGATGGCGGAGTGATCTCTAGACCATACTTTTCCCTCACATACTCTATAGTCACTCTCTTAAAGTTAAACTCCTTCAAAACCCTTTTAGCTTGAGCTATAGCCTTCTCTCTAGACCTAGGGATTACAGGAGGAGGGGGAGATCCGTCATTCTCTGGTTTCGACATGGTCAGTGTATAAGCTAGAGTTGCTATTACAGAGAGTACGACTACTGAGACCGCGATCAGTAAAACTAAACTTCTTTTCATGCTCTCACTTCTTCAACAATCATATGGTTTTCCACACTATACTATAGGTGATTCTCCCTTATTTTTTTCGGTTATTTGATCTATTTAAGAGCTCATAGTATAATTAATTATGTGATAAATCATAAAAATATGCCAGTTAGCCATCGCTATACTCAAACTACCCCTCATACTAAAACCTAGGAAGGGGTAATGCATTGATAGATTAATGTAAAAGGCATCTAAGTTAATTCCGATCTTACGTCTCAAGTCCCCATTAAATATCGATATTCCCTTCAATAATAAGCTCCCTTTCTTTCTATGGGAGGATGAAGTTTAATAAGTACTTATATAGGAATTTAACATAATTAATTTGATGTATAATACTATCCTAAAAAAGCTTAGTGAGATAGAGAGATCCCTAAAGGAAATAGCTCGTATGATAGAGGAAACTGATAGAAAGAGTTTCTATTTATCTCTTCTTAGAGAGCTTCAGACTATTTGTAAAGGGACGGAGTACGAGTCGAAAGTAGAAGAACTCGTGAACAAGTACCGGGATCTACTACTTCGTGGAAGGAATGTAGTCGATGTGCTAGAGGAGAGGGGATTAACGGATTATGTTAGAGTACTTAAGAGGGATGAAGAGGGAAAGCCTGTAGTGATTAAGGTGAAAGGGGGTGTAGATTATACAGTCTTTAAGGATATAGCAGGGGTACTAGCGGCTTATGGATTAGAGTTCATAGATGGGGTATGGACTACTTCAAAGGACCTCGTCACGAGGGAAGAGCTGGAAGAAAGGCCTGCTGAAGTACCGGAGTTCGAGTGGGCGTTTAAGAGACTCGAGGAGAGGGGGTATATAGATCTCAAGAAGCTTAAGTCCACGAGACTTATAAATACTATAAGAAAGAAGGGGATCGTAATTCCAGATGAGAACATTGTAGTCCGTCAAGAGATATGTATTCTCATGAAGAGGGAGGACGGAAACTGGATATGTGAGGAATGTGGAGCCAAGAGAAAGACAGCCAGTTCACTGTCTGTTCATGTAGTAAGGGAACATCTGAGGAAAACTTAAGTTGACTCCCTCCTCACTAAAGCAGGGGGCTTTCTGCAGACTCGATAGGATATCTTACCCGAGATGGGAATAGGAATATTTATGGAAAATATTTATATTCTTCCATTTATTATGTTTCCTGGTATAAGGTGTTAAAATGGAAAAAATCGTTGTAAGAGAGATAGATCCTCAGGGTAGGATAACTATTCCTATAAAGTGGAGGAGAAAGTGGAAGTCCCGCAAGCTTGTGCTATTACTACATGAGGATAGAATTGAGATAATTCCCTTGGAACCTACATACCCTACTAAACTTTTCGATTCTATTGAAATCTCCGAGAATGTAGACTTTACAGATCCACATTCGATTAGAAGGGCTATATTGGAGTTGGGAAAATAATGAGATTCGTAGATTCAAATGTATTCCTTCATGCATTTTTAATCCCACGCAGGAAATTAACGAGTAAGGAGAAGTACATTAAGGAGAGAGCTAAAAGTATAGTAAAGAGAATTGAAGAAGGTGAAAAGGTAGCTACGACAGTAGTTCATATATCAGAGATTGTTAACATACTCGAAAGCGGGCTAGATCTCAAGAGCTCATTGGGTTTTCTTACATGGATCATAGTGAGTGAGAATATTAGAGTATACTCCGTAACTTTAGAGGACTATGAGAGTGCACTACCACTAGCAAAGAAGCATGGTGTGAGTGTAAATGATGCTCTCGCCTATCTAATAATGAAAGCTCACGGAATAAGGGAAATATATTCTTTCGATAAGCATTTTGATAAATTTAAGGACATAGTTAGAGTAGTTCAGTAATAGAGAGTACTTAGCTAAGTATTCTCTATTTCGCCTTACTAGCTTTTAAAATGATGGTAAATCCTATAAGGATTAATGGATAAGATAGCTAGTTGACTAATATGATATTTGACATTAAGAGCGAGCTACCAATGCTTAAAGTACCCATGTCCTTAATAGTGGATGATTGGAGCATATGTTGTATAGATAGATTGGGGAGGTTGGAATCGAGGAGGACGCATGAATGCCTAGTAGACCTTCTAAGCCTAGGGGAACTTGGAGTCAGAGGTAAGCTAAGCTTAATACCCTGCATAGTCGAATCAAACAGAGAGCACACACTTCTAGGATGTATAGACAGAGGTATAAAGGGGCTCTCTAAAGAAGAGCTTCTAAAGACCCTGTACTTGGTCAGAACTAAAGCTGTTGAGTACTTTGATATAACTCCAGAGGTATTGACTCATTCCCTAACTATAGATCTCAAATCTGGTAAGCTATTAGATGAAACTGAATGGGAATGGTCTCAGAGACAAGGTCTAGAGAGCCTAAAGGAGTATATTGCACGAGCTCTGAGTATTCTGCGTAAAGTAGGAATTGTGGCAAGCGGAGTGACAAGCCCTTGTGATTTTGGTAGAGAAGTAGAGGGGATTTATGCCCAAGCAGTACTTGAGGCTGAAAAAGTAGTTAACGGTATAACTCTTACATGGTACTTCCTTCATGTAGAACCTCATCGCAACTATATAACCCCTAGGCTCATGTACTTTAATGAGGAGAATAAAGAGGCCGTTGTCAGTATAATAAGCTGTTCTAAGGATTATCTAGGAAAATCCAGAGTAGAGGCTGTACATGGTGATCCCTATAAGCTTGCAGATGCCTGGATAACCGATGATGGTAGAGGAGGTAGGCTTATAGATCTCTACAGGAGGAGATCCTACCTCGTATTCCACACGCACTGGTGGAATACTCATGGAGAGGATAATAAAGTAGGATTTAACGCTCTCAAAGAGACTATACTCCGAATAAACAAGATCTTAGGAGACAGTGTCATTTGGATGAAGTGCAGTGAGATAGCTAGGTACTTTGCTACTTCAAAGGCCTTCAAGTTCAGAAAGTCTGAAGTGAGTCGGAATGTTATCAAACTTATCTTCAAGACACCCTTTGATTGTAAAAACTTTACCTTAAGCTTTATGACTGATAGAACAGTTAAACGAGTGAAGGTAAACGGGAATCCTCTAGAGAGAGGAGGAGGACACATTTTAGAACAGAATTCTTGGATAACTATAGATGAGAGGACTTACGTATGCTTTAACTTAACTAATGGCTCAATACTCGAAGTGGAAGTCTGAGGATGTTAAGTAGAAATAAATTTCATTTTTCTCTTAGTACCTTTGTTACTGGTATAAGATTAGTTGTAGAAGTAAGACTTTACGGGGAGAAATCTAGGAAAAGCAATACAAATGGACATGAGTAAGGGTTGTAATGTCATTTTGAACATAGACGATAAGTACATATCACTTATATTGGCTGCCATGGTTAGAATCCCGTGAGAACATGTTAAAGAATATAGCCCCCTTAGTACTAGCGGCACTAATAGCGTCAGTCCTAATCTATACCTATGCTCCCACAGCAGTAACTAAGCCAAAACCGAAACTAGAGGTCTATGAGGTTACCATAACTGCTGTTACTAACACTACGATAGAAGTAACTAGTGAGAGCTTAACAGGAGAACTCATAGCTAGGGGAAGATGGATAGTGATGACAGGTGAATCCATAAGCCTCTCTAATTGGACCGAATCTATGGAGTACGTTAGTGAGAGAAGTGCTGCTACTGTAATAGTCGGAACTATAGTGAAGGGGAACAATACATACTACATACTGGCAGGTCTAAAACAGGGAGATGTTTCCCTAATAAGACCGTGCACATTAAAGTACTATGCACGCAGGCATATACATACGAAGACCTACATGAGTATTAAGGGAGAGATATCATCAAAGGGAGGGAACTTCTTAGTGCTAGATAGGAATGGAAACAAAGTGCTGGTCATGACTAGTGAAAAGTGGATAAAAGCTGGTGAAGGAGAAGTCACCTGGAGTGAAGTAGCTGATGGATTTAGAGTAGGAGATACTCTAAGGATATTCTACCACAACCTTTTGGTACTGAAGCCTCAGTTTACTGAGGTCTTTGGACTAAGTGCTGTAATTTGGGGTTACAGTGGAGCTATAATAAATATGGATACAGGAACTGCACTAAGCAAAATATAAATTATTTTTTAATTTACTGAAAAGTATTGTATTCATAAGAGTAAATTATGATTGTTAATGAAAAATAGAGGAGTACAGAAAGATATGAAAGCCAGCTTCAAAGTACTAGTCTGTCTGTAGACAATTCTGGTTATAAAAATATTGAGAATTATTTAAAAGTTGATTAATAAGTAGGTCACTAGTTAAATATGAAAGATTATAGTTAACGTAGTGCACTATGGAGTATTGAATGAGACTTCTACAGTGCATATTTGGATGTGTTTAAGAGCATTAATTTTAAAACTTAGCAGGAATATTAAATTTGATGATGAGAAGAGAGTCACCCGATTAATGAGGAGATCCTAAATTCTGAGGTATCTATTATAATACTTCCCTCTTTCTCTAGTTACAGGACTTTAAGAACTGGGTTTTTCACTTATCTCACGATTACTCATACTTTCCTCACTTTGTCTTATAACCTCTACTTCTCCCTTATTTACGGCTAGTAATAATTCATCTGGTAACCACCTACCTTTTCTATACGTCCTACATTGTATTGTGCGCTTAATAGGTAATGAGTAAGGATCCTGTATATAGTGCTCATATCTGATCACTATACCGTCCATCACAAATTTGTCAAGTGTCTGTAGAAGTTTCAGGAAAATCTCAGTGGGCATGCGAAGACATGGCATGAAAATAGAGGATCCTGATAGGAATACACTACTAGTATAAGGAGATCTAGCAATATTCTTGGAGAAGATGATAGCATTAAGGGGATTGTCGAAGTCTATAAGGAAATGATAGGTAAGATTGTCTTCAAGGCTCTTAGAGATCCTAGCATTAAACTTGATTAATCCTCTGGGGAGGATGTGTTTCCTTAAATGGTAGCTTACTAACTGTTTACTTACTCCTAATTTATTAGCTATATTGACTATTTTAGTAGTAGCATCTTTTTGGAGTTCCCCTATTATCAATAGATCCTGTTTATCGAAATCCTCTCGTCTATGCCCCTCCAGGTCTAGTTCTCCTTCTAGGTCCTTTAAGCTCATTAATCTACTAAAGTAGGTTAGATCCTTTATTAATCTAAAGTCCTTCTTCTCCACTACCATCTCATCATAAACTTTATACAGTAGTATAGAATCTCTTCCATAGACAATTTTAATGAATTTCAACAGGTTTTTCACAAATTTTCTGGGAATAGCATATGTCAGCATAGTCGTGTTTTTGAGAAGTCTCCATTTGCTTATTCCATATAGTACTCTCATATCTACATTTGTATTTGATCTACCATTAAGTATGAAAAGTATTAGAGTTAGTCCCAGCTTTGGTAGCACGGGTTCTGCATAGATCTTTATGGATTTCTCTTCCAGTAATATCTTAATCCTTCTCTTAAGCTTATAACAGGATATCTCGAGATCTCTAGAGATTCTAGTGATGTTAAATGGATTTTCCTGGAGCTTATCCAGTATAATGTGATCCAATATGCTTAATGTAGACATATCAAATCAAAAAGTATTTCTAAAGTAGATATTTATATCTTTCTAATATCGATTCTGTTAACTTGTTACTGGTGAGATAAAGAATAAAAATTATTGAGTTTACATTCACATTTCATTAAAAGTAGACCTTGTCAACTTAGTTTGATAACAGGGTCTTTCCACAAATAGCTTAAAAGATTAATCTAAACGCAGAGACTGTTATCTTAGAAGTACTCTTTTCAACTTTTTAGCAACTCTACGTAGAGGTAGTGAGAGTAGTCTACTCTTTCTCTTCCTAGAGATGATAGGACTTAATATTCGAGAATCAATAGCCACATCACTTACAGCAATTGCAGGAGTCGTCGTATTTTGGTCTCGCAACAATTAAGTACTCCCTCCCACTGTAATGGTAGTTATAAACTCGATAGTCGAAGGCAGAATAGGCAGTTTAGTATCTTTGAAGGCAGTATTTTCCTGTCAACAACTAATTGTGGATTAAACAAATAAATCCTAGAGTAATATATCTCCTATGATACTTAGACTCATTCCACTCTACCTATCCATAATAGTGGCTATAATAGTGAGTTTCTATAACCCCATTCTTATAGTGGCAGTATTCGCTCCCGCTATCACATATTTGATATATATATGGCGTAAGGAGAAAGTGGAAAGAGAACCCTTAATAGCTGTACTCTCAACCTTTTCATATGGCTTTATCCTTTCTGCTATATTAGCACTCCTGATAGAGGTAAAACTTCACAGGCTATTATCTCTTGATCTAATCATGTCCGTACTATTTCTAGCACCTATAACAGAAGAGATATGCAAGTTTCTAGGAGTATATATAATATCTCAAAACAAAGAGCTGTTCAACGAGCTAGATGATGGTATAGTATATGGAGCTTCTGTCGGTTTGGGCTTCTCTACTCTAGAAACCATAATGTACACCCTAGTGGCTCGTGATCCATTAGCTGTAGGACTGCTTAGAGCCAGCTCTTGTACTGCAATGCACTCAGCATCCACAGCACTATCCGGTTGGGGATATGCCTTTAATAGTATAGCTAGGAAGGGTAGAATAGTATTTATAAGTACACTTATCATGGCAATATTGCTTCATGTTCTCCATAATTATATTGCTCTGAAGCTCAGAGAGCTACCAGTAATAATGCTATTGCTCATAGTATTCGATATAATGGTATTCCTATATATAACATCGCGTGTAGAGTAATCAGCTAACATATAGCATAGGTATGTCGAAAATCTAAAAAGGAGATTGTTATAAGAGAGATGAGAAGGGGAATATGAAGATAACTAGCAGGGATCTAATTATAGATTATGGTTACTGTGTAGAGAAAATCACATCCTTCTTGAGGTATTACCTGAATAAGAATGGTCTCAAGGGGTATGTAGTGGGTGTGAGTGGAGGATTAGATTCCTCAGTATGTCTTAAGCTGGCAGCTCAGGGAGTGGGCTCAAAGAGGGTCTACGCTCTCCTCCTTCCAGAGGTCGCAACTCCTACCGAGGATATGGAAGACGCACTAACTCTTGTCTCTTCTTTGAAAGTTCGTTATGATATTATTAACATAAGTGATATAGTGGAATCCGTTAGAAGAAGTATTCCAATATATGACGCCGACGACAGGGTGGCGGATGGTAATATAAAGGCTAGGGTAAGGATGACTATACTCTACTATTATGCTAATCATTTAGGCTATGCTGTTCTAGGAACTAGCGATAAGAGTGAGCTACTGCTGGGTTACTTCACTAAGTATGGAGATGGAGGAGTAGATTTACTACCGATAGGCGATCTTTACAAGACCCAAGTGAGACAGTTAGCTAGATATCTTGAACTTCCCTCTAGAATAAGTGAGAAGAAAAGTAGCCCCGGACTCTGGAAGGGACAGTTAGCAGAGGAAGAACTAGGATTCACCTATGAGGAGGTGGATCCTTTCCTATATGCTATATTCGATCTAGGTCTCAATCCAAATGAGGCTCTAAAGGCTACAGGGATCGATAAGAGGAAGGCTGAGGCTGTATTGAAGAGAATTAGAATGACTTACCACAAGAGGATACATCCTCCTATAGTCAGGATAGGCAAAAAATGTGTATGGGATCTTAAAGCTATCTGAGAGAGTTTTAGTGGAATTTTTAAGTATATCGCACTTCTAGTGTCTTACTTGT
>CAZFTG010000032.1:0-8418 GCA_964522205.1 uncultured Thermoproteales archaeon | reverse complement strand
TGAGAGAGTTTTAGTGGAATTTTTAAGTATATCGCACTTCTAGTGTCTTACTTGTACTTCATTTGATCTTACTTACCGAGGTATGCTATATTTTCTTCCTAGTTAATACTATTTAGATAGTGTTCGGGGTAAAGCGATACAGTTTTGAGAGAGCAGGGATAATTGTACATGTGGCATAGATGGCTAGGCTTATTTTCGCTGGAACTGGAGGCTGGATCTCTACAAAGTACAGGAATTTCATCTGCATTGTACTTGAAGTAGGAGATAAAGTATATCTGTTGGATGTAGGTGAGGGTGCACTTAAGCAATTACAGAGGTTAAGTATAGATGTCTCTAAGATAAAGTCGATATTTGTAACACATACTCATGGAGATCATATACTAGGGCTTCCAGGGTTAGCCGTATTTTGCGTAGTACTGGGGTGTGAGAGTCTAGAGGTCTATGCTCCAAAGTGGACACAAGATGGAATGAATGCACTAAGGTATTACCTAGGACCTAGGTCATGGGGCTTACTCAATTTCAGATACTTTGATGTAGATCCACATATGCCCATATACAGCGATGATACTATAGAGGTCTATTCATGTAAGATGGAACACTCTGAGCCCTCTGTAGCGTATAAGGTCTTGTTGAAAGAGAGTGCTACTTCAATTGTATACACAGGAGACACTGCTCCTAACACTCGATTAATAGACTTCAGTAGAGGTACCGATATACTACTACATGAGGCAACTCTGGAAAGTGGAGAAGAGGATATAGCCCTTGAAACAGGGCACTCCACAGTTAGACAGGCTATAGAGGTAGGGCTAGAGGCAGAAGTCAAAAGATTAATACTAGTGCATCTCGGATTTCAAAAGTTTAAAAGAAGGAGGTTTACTTACAAGGGCCTGGAAATAGTAGTTCCATCTGATGGCGATAGTATCGAAATATAACTTGTTAGAATACTAACCTTATTATACCAGTAGATGTCTATAGTACTCTCTGGGTTGAAGCTCCTTAAACTCGTCAGTAGTAGAGGCTATATGTCTCCTTATATCTAGACATAAGTGACATTTAGATATGTAGCCTTCTTTTCTCTCCTTATATCCAAATTCTCTAACAGCTAGCTCGAATAGAGTTCCTAGATTTGTGGATATGGCTCTCAAAATGGGTCTGTCATCTAATTCGACACCACTTACTATTTCATCTACCTCTCTAGCATCTCCTAGGCTCAGTCCAGCACAGTATCCCGGTATGTAGTTGCAGTAGCAGTCTATATGTATATGCCACGGTCTCGTCAACTCATCTATACAGGTATCTTTGAAGAAGTATTTAGCAGGATAGCTAGGAAAGAGATGTGATAGTTTATAGACTAGACGTCCCATTGGAAGTAGTATTCCATATCTTAAAATAGTGTACATAGATTCTCTACCTATCCTCTTGAGATAGTCTTCGAACTTAATAGTGCCCTTAATCCCCATTCTGGTAAGTTGTCTGTAAAAGACTGGATGATATACGAGTAAATTACTAATTCCAAATACCCTTACTGCTTCCCTATAACCTCTCTCTACCCTCTCAAAGGGTACACATTCCACTGTAAAGGGGTTTGCACTTATCAGAATACCATCCAGTCCTCTCTCTTTAAGCTCTAGCATCCTCTTCCTAGTACTATCATCATCCACACACCAGAAGCAGTTAGTTTCTACGAAGAGCGAGGGTATCTCGAACTTCTTGACCTCTTCTACAGCCCTAAGTAATAGATCGAATCTTAAGAAAGGCTCACCACCAGTCAGATGTAGACCATAATTTAACCCTATGATCCCCTTAATTCCAGGAGGGTAGAACTTAGAGAAGTACTTTGAGAGGCTCCTTAGAATTTTCCTCAGCTGATCTAAATCGATCCAATCATTACTCCACTTTGGAGAACAGGCGTACATACAATGACGGCATTCACAGGTACATTTGTACGATAGTATAAGTCCTGCTGAAATAGGCTCCCTTACCTTAAGTACATCCACAATCTTAATTAGAGCACTACCCTATTATTCCTTCTGACATTCGAATACTTTATGTACTATAAGTTCTGATAAGGCTAAGTTCATTTTCCAGTTCGTAAACTTAAATACTGAGTACTACTGTAGTACTGTAGGAAGGATTATAGTTGAGGTTGTAGTTACAAGAAAATTTCAGGTCATTATTCCCAAAGAGATTAGAGAGGCACTTGAGATAAATGTTGGAGATAGACTAATAGTTAAAATAGCTGATGGTAAGATAGTCCTAGAGCCTATTAGACCCTCCGATGCCCTAAAAAGACTCTTCACAATCGCTGATAGATTCCTCGATGGTCCTAAGAGGATTGATGTGGTGAGGCTAATTGAGGAATCTCTTGAAAGGGAAACAGGTCTACATTGATACTAGTATTTTTACTATGTAGCTTTGAAGCATCCAGGTTTCTATGCTACAATACGCTAAACCTACTTATATCGAAGGAGTTTAGTAGTTATGAATCCCATCTAGTACTATTTGAGCTCAAGAATAGAGCTCGTGATATTCCAGATCAAGACGATAAGGAGAGAATACTAGTCAAACTGAACTCTCTCATTATCAAGGCGAAGAAGATAGGTATAAGGAACTCCCCCACTTACGTAGTCTACGCTAAAAAGTAGATAGCGACAGAGGGAAATCCTTGTACTCTGATCCCTGATCAAACATACTCTCCATCTCTAAGACCATGAGCGTATACCTGTGACTAAAGTTAAGAACCTAAACTTGTATGCACACAACTCTTACCCTCTCTCTTCTTAGGGATGCCATTCACATTGCTAATCGAGATATGGAACCCTCCATCAGAGGGTGTATATACATTTGATGAGATGTGTGAATAATAGATTGCTTGTATGGATAAGTTTAAAACTATCTTGATATCTCTTCTAGTCTCCTACCCTTAGTCTCTATACCTAGGAATAGTACTGCTATTGCTGCCACTATGTGTATTATCGAGAACTTTATAAAAGTTGGAGTTAGGCCTAGGGATGTGAGTATGAGTCCTGTTAGAGGACCCTGTAGAAAGCCTCCGAGTCGACCACATGATGCAGCTGCACCCGCTCCCGTGCCTCTTACTCGAGTTGGGTATAGCTCAGGCGTATACGTGTACAGTCCAGCCCATGCACCTAGGTTAAAGAATCCTATGATACAACTGGATATCAATATACTGGTGGGGTCTCTAGAGAAGGCGTATGCAAGACATCCAATTCCTGCAAGTATAAGGTATAGTACTAGTACTGGTTTTCTTCCTAATTTATCCAAGAGAAGTGTTGCTGAGAAATATCCAGGTATCTGAGCTAATGTGACTATGAAGTAGTAGAGTAGTGGATCTACTATTAATCCCGATTTTATGAAGAATGCTTTAAGCCATATGAATATTCCATGGTAGGTGTACACTAGAGAAAACCATAGGATCCATAGTAGAACTGTTCTGGAAATGTAAGATTTCGAGAATATTTCCCTAATACTCACCTTCTCCGAGACTACTCTAGGTACAGTTTCAATCTTCAAATTGAACCTCTCGAGTACTTTCAACGCCTCCTTACCCCTTCCCCTACTGATGAGGTATCTAGTCGATTCGGGCAGGAATGCTAGTGTTAGTGGTATAATTATAAGTGGGATGAATGCAGTGTAGAATAGCACTCTCCAACCATATGATGGAATTATCAATAATCCAAGAGCAGATGCTAGTAGTGCTCCAAAAACCCAACTGGTCTCTATAAGACCTATGAATAGACCTCTATACTTCGGTGGTGAGTACTCGGACATATACACTCCAGGTAGTGGTAATACTCCACCAAGTCCATAACCAGATATGAAACGTAGCACTAACAATGTACTGAGATCCCCGACCATAGATATTAGCCCTGTAAATATCGAATGCACCGATGTCGTGAGGATGAGAGCTAGCTTTCTACCGAGGATATCGGAAATGTAACCACAACTCACAGCTCCGAGTAGCATTCCTAGGTACAGGATTCCTACGACCATACCTAATGAAATGGGATCTAGACGGAACTCCTTCTGAATGAGATCGAGTGCAGGTGCTATTAAAACGCAATTCATAGCAGCGAATAAGTAAAACATTATACATATAGATAATATAGTATAGTGTATTCTGGATAGAGAGATTCTGTCAAGTACTCTTAGTAAATCCTCACTCAGCTCGGATGTTTTACTCATATCTGAAACACTGTAACCAGGTGTATATATACCTAGTCTCCAAGATTTGCCTAGATCAATATGATTATGGGAGGCAGTTATCTAAAATAAGACCATAACTAAGGGAAGTTCTTAATGTTTAAGTTATCTCAAGAGAGGTTAATCTTACCTAGTGATGGCGATAACGATGAAGCTCCTCCACGATAGATGATGGAAAGGGGGAGCGAGGAGAAGAAAAAACTCCATCAACAAGAGGAGATGGAGGTAAGGGGTCTTACCTAGTGCTATGCTTAGATAACCAAAAATAAGGGAGCTTTACGAAACTTATATGAGAGTGAGATTATGAACCTCCAACTTTCAAGATACCAGTTACTCACTCTACTGACAGCTTTAATTTTAGCTAATGTGTACCCTGTGGTTGTTAATCAGCCTAGCCAGTCTAGCAGTGTTAAGGTTGAGGATGAAATAATTATAACTACAGTTTGGAATGGGAAGGTAGTCTTAAACCTGATATACCACGGGCCCGAAGATATCTATGAGAGTGAGATAAATATAACGATTTATCTAAACATGATGACAACATGAGAAAAATAAATGAAATTTCAGCTCTAATTCTTTTAGTTTTAGCAATCCTCGGACTTCTCAAGAAGTCTATCAATGATATACTTTCTCGCATACTCTTCAGCATACTCCTCGTACTCAAGCCCTTCCTCTACTAGAAGCTCGGCTATCTCCCTGACCTTATCCTCTGGATCTGACTTCAGTAGATTTTCTATCTCGAACTCCTTGTGTCGTTTCAATTCTTCCATGATGTCCTCACGTAGAATATCACGAATCTTCTTTCTCATCAAGCTGGCATATTTAGAGGCCATCCGAAGAGATTCAGGGTATAGGTTTAGAGATACTCCGGGTAATGGTATCTTACCTACAGGAAGCCAAGTACTCATACAGTCTAGGAAGAGTGCAAACTTTTCTAAAGCTTCTTCTGGCTTCTCGGACTTCTTAGTTAGAGCGGAGATGAGATTAACCGTAGAGGTAGCTCTACTAATCCATGTGATAGCAATGTTAGGTATCTTGACGAAGTTCCTAAAGTCGTCACTAACATATACTATCCCTCTCTCCTCAAACTTATCGACAAGTTCAGCTACTCTAGGGAATATCTCGCCTGAAGCTTTATACGCGTCATTAACAGCCTTTGCACTCCTATTGATGAAAGAGTCGACTTGAGTGCACACTTCTTTTTTCTTAGGCATTAACTCGAGAGCTCTCAGAAAGGCAGCAGCTTTAACCATATGGTTCTCAATGGAATTGACAGGGTCTGTCAGTAGATTAAACTTTGAGAACATGTCCTGGGAAAGCTTATCTAGGTTGGCTATAGAGGGGAGTAGGGCTTCCCTTTCTCCGTATAGTGTGGGTAAGCGCTTATATTCTTGCCACTTTCTCCAGATCTCATCTTGAATTTTCATGCACTCCTCCGGTGACTCTGCCTCATCGAGCCTACTGCGAAGTTTACTTAAAGCTTCTTTAAGTCTTTTAGGAGCATAGCTTCTAGCCTCCTTAACTGTCTCCTGAAGCTTTAAGCATTTCCTCAGAGCTTCTGTTAACTTATCTCGCTCCCTCTTAATCTCTTTCACTAGGTCTTCGAGAGACTCTTTGATCTCCTCATAAGTGGATATCGATTTCTTCATCTTCTCTTTATAGGTTTTGTCGAAGGGAGGGTTGTTGATGAATCTATTCATTTTTTCGATCATTCTTCTTGAATCCTTTTCGACCATCTCAAGGTTTTCTATACAATTCCTCAATGCGTCGCACTTAGCTCTCAAAGACGCTTCCAGGTTAATTAGCTCTGAATGTATCTCATGAAGGGACGGTTCACTAGGCAGTGGTCTATCTCCTCTGATGATAGAGTCAATAACTTTCGTGCACTGTTCCTTAAGAACTTTTACAAGAATTTCACAGTCCCTCCTAACACTGTCTATAACAGAGAGGAAATCATCGAGTCCCTCTATGGCAGTGCCTAACAACTTATTCCTGTCAGACAGATATGACATTAATTCCTTAGATTCGTTACAGAAATGCTCTAATTCCAACCTGCTGAGAGAATATTGATGTAGATGCTTTTTCAAGTCCCAGTACTCTCTCGAATACTTTGAGAGCTCTTTTTGCCATTTATCCCATTTATCAAAGAAACGCTTAAAGCCGTTTTCGCCTACTATCCTCAGCCTAGCCCCCATAAAAATGCCTTCAGCGTAAGGAACGCCCTCTGGCACTTCCTCTGGCACTTTTTGTAGCGTGAATTCCTCAAAGACTCTCGATACAAACTCTTTAATCGCGGCCAATTTCTTTATACAATGCTTTATTTTCTCCTCAACCCTTTTTAATTCCTCAGATTTCTCCTTGTACAGTTTTTCCATCTCTACAAGGCTTTCCTCAACACTGGTCTTTGCTAAGACAAGTGTATTCCTCAAATTGGAGGCCTTATCTCCGAGTTCCTTGAGCTCACTGCACTTAAAACACATTGGATATCTTCTTACTAATTCCGCAATCCTTTTCAGGATGTCTAACAATTTTGGAAAATCCCTTTTCTCTCTCTTAAGGAAATAGTCTAGCCTATACCTAGTGAACTTATTAGACTCTCTTAGCCTATTAACTTCTTCTCTCATGTCGCTCATTCTCTTCTTTACCTTCGATTGTAACCTACTACACTCAATCGTACTGCAGGCTGCGTCCAAGAGTTTCTCAGTCTCACGTATCTCTTTGTCGAGTACTTTTTCTCTAACAAAACTCGAGATATCCGCTCTTGAAAGGCGGAATGGTGTCTTATATGTCTCCCCTACTTCATCAATAATCGCATGGAACTTTTCTCTTAGATCTAAGAACTTTCTTCTTGCTCTCACACACTTAGTCCTGCTGTAAACAATATAGGAAACACCGCCCAGACCAAGAGTTACAAGTAGAATAGCTATTATAGTTGCTGAGAGTGGAACGACAACGATTATCTCCTTATCTTCAGTTAATTCAACGTTAATGGATTTGTTGTATAATAGGCAACTCACTCTGACATTATATTTTCCAACTGGAAGTTTACTGAACAAGACAATCCCATCACCATGTACCGTTAGGACATCGCCATTTGGTAGGACAGTTGAAGCTGTAATACCCGATACAGCTACTCCAAGCGGATCAACTACGTTCACTTTCAAGTCGTAGACTCTGCAATCAATGGTGAAGGACTTTGGTCCATCAATCTTAAGAACTGTAGTTTCAATGGGCTTAACGTCAGCTCTCTTATACTCCACCAGCGTTAGGACGTATGTGCCTTCTTTAAGCCACACATCAACATACTCGGTTAACAATAGTCTAGTTCCGTCACCAGCGATCTCGATCCTGTCAGGAATTATCTCCTCACCCTTAGATTTAATAAACCTGAAGCTTACCATGAAGTATCGATCCCACTCAGCAGTGAGAATATAGGGCTTATCAACCATAAGAGTAAGTGAACTGCGGTTATCAGTTAAATCTCCAATCCAACTCGTAAATACTACCTTCGTTCTATTCTCAAATTCTAGGACAGGCGTAATACTTATAGTCACGTAGCTATTTGCAGGATACCACCCACTTCCTCTGGGATAACCATATCTCGAAACTAGAGTTACTACATGGTATATCCTCCAATTAGCCACTACATGTATGGGGTCTGATAGAGAGATTACTGATAATTGAGCTTTGGTTGGATCAAGCTTATTCTCACCCCATGTGCCCTCCCATGCAATGAATTCTGCCTTAGTTCCATTGCCTATCATAACTTCGCTCTTAATCACTCCAAGCTGAACTGTGCTTCCCTCTGGATACCATCCACTTCCATAGGTTTCACTATAAGGTGAACTGACAATAACCCTATATTCGATTTCATATTTACACGTGCTGTTAAATCCTCTCTCATCTATGTAGATCCTCCTCGGATTATCCTTAACGCCGTCGCTCCATTCAACAAACACATATCTCATGTCATCTGATATGTTTATAATGGGAGGAGCGTATATCTCATGCCAGCCGACGGGTATATATGCGGTAATCGCCCCCTCTTCTGAAACATATTTAACCCCATCTATAACTACATAAGTCACTTCTATTGGAACGCATATTTTAACAGGAACCTCAGTCTCATACCTTATCAAAGTCGAGTAACCAGTATCTGGTGCGAAATCGCCACCTACATACTCATATTCACTA
>CAZFTG010000031.1:7852-17855 GCA_964522205.1 uncultured Thermoproteales archaeon | reverse complement strand
AATAACCACATCTATCCAAGCCTTTATAACGACGTCCAGTATACTTTAATCATGCTGAGTACAATCTTGAAAATATCGGGTAGAGAGTTAGTCTCGATATTCCCCTGGAAGATGGGGATAGTAGCTTTCATGGCCTTCCCTGAACTGATTAAGGAAGAAGGCTTCTATGAAGCGACTAGTAAAATAGTAGAAGATGAATTCTTCGACATAATAGAGGCACAGAACTATCCGGAGGACGAATGGAAAAGAGCTAAAGAACTACTAGAGAGTAAAGACGTAGAATTCAGATTAGCACTTCAACTACCCATACTTAAAAATAAATTAAATCTAAACTCACTAGATGAAAATACAAGGAGAAGTGTAGTTAAGAGGTTAATTGATGAACTAGAAATAGCACACTCCAGAGGAATAGTAAATGCAGCTATATGTTCGGGGCCTATGCCCCCACCAGATAAAGTGAAAGAGAGTCTAAGAGCGTTAAAGCAGACTATTGTAGAACTGATCGACTACTGTAAAAGTGTGAACATGAGTCTAGTAATAGAAACTTTTGACCAGAAATACGATAAAAAACTCCTACTAGGAGGAATAGATATTGCCGCCGGGCTGATAAGAGAGATTAGAAAGGAGACAGGGTATGACATGGGTATACTATGGGATCTGAGCCATGCACCATTACTAGATGAAAAACCAGAAGTTCTCAAGGAGTATAGTGATGTCGTAAAACACATACACATAGGATGTGCTAAAGAGACTCCTGAAGGACTAAAGGATACACATCCAGTATTCTATACTAGAGGTGCTATAAATGACGTAGACGATGTTGCTAGATTATTTACAGTACTTCATGAGATTGGATATAAGGGGGCGGTAACTATAGAAGTGAAGCCAGAGGAGCATCAGACAAGCCTAGAGATAATCAATACAGCCAAAGGAGTCGTACTACAGGCCTTTACTAAAGCCTTAAAAAAGATAATAGGATTTGAATACAGGTGAACTACATGAAACCCAAGGTATATGTCACGAGAAAACTTCCCTCTAAAAGGGCGATGGATCTACTATTCAAATACCTAGATGTGGACTTAAGAGAGGAGGAAGTCCCTCCCTCTAAAGAGGAGATGATAGCGCATCTAGAGGATAAGGATGCCTTACTCTGTCTCCTCACCGATAAAGTAGACGCAGAGACCATAAGATCGGCACCTAAATTAAAAGTTATAAGTACTTACAGTGTAGGCTTTGATCACATAGATGTAGAAGAGGCTACAACTAGAGGCATCTACGTCACCAATACTCCAGGAGTATTGACAGAGGCTGTAGCCGATTTGACATGGGCTCTAATACTCGCGATCACCAGAAGGATAGTCGAAGCTGACAGGTGCGTCAGAACTCCTGGTTGTTGGAGGATAGGATGGGCACCAGACTTTATGCTAGGAATGGAACTCAATGGTAAGACTCTAGGTATAATAGGTCTAGGGAGAATAGGTACAGCTGTAGCCAGAAGAGCTAAGGGCTTCGGTATGAATATAATATACTATGATGTGATCAGAAGAGAGGATCTAGAAAAGGAGCTGGGGGTCAAGTATGTACCATTAAAAGAATTACTAAAGGAGGCCGATATAGTAAGTATCCATGTACCTCTCACTAAAGAGACCTATCACATGATAAAAGAGGAGGAGCTAAGACTAATGAAGCCCACAGCCTACCTAGTGAATACAGCAAGAGGAGCAATTATAGACACTAATGCACTGGTAAGGGCACTTAAGGAAGGCTGGATAAGAGGAGCAGCCCTAGATGTATTCGAACAAGAGCCCCTACCAGCCGATCACCCCCTTACTAAACTGAAAAATGTAGTACTAGTTCCACACATAGGTAGTGCTACCTACGAGACTAGGGCTAAGATGGCTGATATGGCTGTAGACAACCTACTATCGGTACTGGCTGGAAAGAGACCACCCAATTTAGTGAATCCAGAAGTGTTCAAGATAAGGCCTCTAGAAAAAGTAAAAATGATAGAGTTAGAAGAGTAGCTATCCCCCTACCGTGACAACACTACCCCCGAAGCGACTTGACTCAAGGATAGCGCATAGAACCTTAACTACCGCTAAACCGTCCTCGGGAGATATGATAGGCTGTTTTTCTTCAATAATACACTCTACTACATGGTGGATAGACTCTTTTACAAATCCTACGAATCTATTGTTAATCTCTGTAGTTACTAGATAGCTAGGGTAGATATGGAGTCTAGAGGTGCTGATACTGACTCTTTGGTATGTAGTACTCACAAAGGCTACTCCCTGTTCCTAGAACTCTCCAGAAAACTCTACCATAGAAGGGAGAGTATTCGATAGTAGCCAACAGGATTCAAGTACTGCAGTAGCCCTTCATAGAATTCGAGTAGAGCTACTATTATGCCCGGGGTAAAGAGATTCTATTGACCAATTTTAAGTGTTTCTTCAATAAAGGCTGTGGCTTCCAGGCTTTAAATAGAAGCTAGTTAGCTAAGACACTGAATGCAGTTTGATAAGTAAACATCAGGTAATTCCAGAAAGGTTAGAAAAGATTTATATCTTATACCATGGAATATTCCATGGTATATGTATGATAACAACTAAAGTTGATAAGATGGGTAGGACAGTGATACCGAGCTACATCAGGAAAATCCTAGACTTAAAAGAGGGAGATCGTGTGGAGTGGAGCGTGGAGGAAGGGAAAGTTGTAGTCAGGAAGAAGCTGCCGATAGATAAGGACGCTATAAAGAAGAGGTTTAATGAGCTTAAGAAGAAGGCCCCGGATTGCTTTACCGAAGAAGAGGAAGAGGTGGAGGATAAGTGGACTCTAGAGGAGTGGGCGCTAGCGAAGCTTGGGCTCTAGGAATAGTTGACGTAGGATTGATAGTCATTAGTCACTGTGAAAACCCAGCGAAAAAAGAGGCAGTCGACTTTCTCGAAAAAATCTTCCTAGACAGGATCAACGCAAAAATTCCCGTAAGCAACTTTATAGGTGCATATCATATACTGACGAGATATTTAAGAGTGAAAAGAGAGCTAGCTAGAATAGAACTACTAAAAACCCTTGAATTACGCCATCCCTCCCTCATCCCAGATGTCACGGTAGACCATGCAATAGCGGCCATCAAAAACGCCGTAAAGTATAGGATTGAGGGGTGGGACGGCTACATAATCAGTCTCGCAGATGCCTTAGGAGCATCAATAATATATACTATTGATCAGAGATTGACTAAAGTAAGACATTTAAGCATAGTAATACCCATAAGCAAGGTAACGCTACAAAGATACCACCAATGGGTAAGAGAAAAACTAGGAAGGTATCGCTCTATTTAAGGGTGTACTGATATCATTTATGAAATCTTCAGAAACTACTGTATTTAGATTTTAAACTAAGCATGATTGATATTACATATTATTAATTTCGATTTTTAGTAGAGACTTTTCAAATAGGATATCTATATGGTAAAGATGGATCGGAATCAAACTTTGGTGCGGGGGGTGGGATTCGAACCCACGGAGGCCTACGCCACCGGATCTTGATTCCGGGGATACCCTGTAAGGATCCTGTCCGGCCCCTTTGTCCTGGCTCGGGCACCCCCGCTTCAGGATATCTATACTCGATGATTTTAAAGGCTTTTCCGTATAGTATTACGATGAAATCTGCTAAATTAAAGGATCTAGGAGAAAGGAAGGTAATAGAGCACCTACTCTCTTTGGCGTATAGAGATCCCTCAGAAATTATGGGATACGACGATATAAGCCTTGTACGACTTGAAGAGGACTTATACCTAGCACTCAAAGTAGATTCCATGAGTTTCTCAGCTGATATACCACGTACCATGGACTACCAAAGCGTAGGCTGGAAACTCGTGACTATGGTGGTCAGCGATTTTGCAGCTAAAGGTGTAGCACCCCTTGGAATGCTAATATCCCTAACAGCACCTGCCAATAGCTTACTTGAAGAAATAGAGGAGATATACAGGGGTATTAGAGAAGCCTGTGAACACTACAAAGTGTACTTATGGGGTGGTGATATAGGTGAAGGACTGGAATTAGTACTGAGCTGTTTTGGAGTAGGGATCACTAAAAGTCACGGAATTCCAACTAGAAGTGGAGCAAGAGTAGGGGATCTAGTCTTCACTACTGGATATTTTGGACTCACTACACTGGCTTACCTCATGTTACTGGAAGGGGTTGAAATAAGAGATTCTAAAGCCAGGGATCTAGCGATTAAAGCACTATTTAGACCAGTAGCCAGGCTGAGAGAGGGATTGGCATTAGTTCGTAGGGGAGTAGTCAATGCTAGTATAGACTCAAGCGACGGACTTTCAGAATCACTTCACGAAATAGCTAGTAGGAGTAAGGTTAAGATAGTAGTGGAAAAACTTCCCATACACACTGAGGTGAAAAGAATATTAATGGACCTAAATCTAGATCCAGTATACGAAACACTATACCATGGAGGAGAGGAGTATGAGATAGTATTCACAGTACCAAAAGAGAAAATATTACTTCTGAGGAAACTAGAATCAGAGCTCAATTCAAAATTTCTCTATATAGGCAGGGTAGAGAAGGGGAGTGGTGTAGTTCTCCTAAGAGAAGGTAGAGAAGAGAGAGTAGAGAGGAGAGGATGGGAACACTTCAAATGATGGCGAATGGTTTATCTTTAACATTTCATATCACTTCATGATCAATCATGCCAGAGTTCAAAGTAGTAGTATCGGATCCAAAAACGGGAAAAGCTCAACAGGTAGAGGTAAAGGGATCTAGAGCTGAAGCACTAATAGGACTAAAAATAGGAGATATATTTGATGGGAGTGTGATAGGACTTCCAGGTAAAAAATTAATGATAACTGGAGGTTCAGGGCGCTCGGGAGAACCCATGAGACCCGACCTACCAGGAGGGGCTAAGAGAAGACTATTGTTATCCGAACCGCCAGGATATCATCCACCTAAAAAAGGTATGAGGAAAAGAAAACTAGTAAGGGGTAATACTATAACTGAAGAAGTAGTTCAGATAAATACAAAGATAGTCGAGGAGAGGTGAACAGATATTGGAACAGATAAGGCTACAACCGCTTATAAACATAGGTACCGCGGGACATGTAGATCATGGGAAGACCACGCTAGTTGAAGCGCTCACAGGAGTATGGGCTGCCAGGCACTCGGAGGAACTGAAGAGGGGTATTACCATAAGACTAGGATATGCTGATACTTCAATATACGAATGTCCAAAATGCAGTCCGCCTCAAAAGTACTCGACAGAAGCCATGCTAGACAACGGAAAGTGTCCCTTCTGTGGTAGCGAAGTCGAGTTCGTAAGAAAGGTATCATTTGTAGATGTACCAGGACATGAGATGCTCATGGCCACTATGCTGGCTGGAGCGACTCTTATGGATGGAGTTATATTTGTTATTGATGCATCACAACCGTGTCCTCAACCACAGACTAGAGAGCACTTTATGGCATTAAGTATTATAGGAATTCGCAATATTATAGTAGTACAGAATAAGATAGATATAGTTCCTAAGGACAAAGTACTAGAGAACTACAGACAGATAAGGGAATTTCTAAAGGGTACATGGGCTGAGAGCGCACCCATTATACCAGTATCAGCACTTCATAAAGTCAACATTGAAGTCGTAGTAGATGCAATAGAGAGATTCATGCCGAATCCCAAAAGAGATCCTACAAAACCACCTAAGATGTTGATAGCAAGATCCTTTGATGTAAATAAGCCCGGTACTCCACCAGAAGAACTTAAAGGAGGAGTAATAGGAGGAACTATAATCCAAGGAATGTTTAAAGTAGGAGATGAAGTAGAGATCAGGCCGGGAGTAAGGATAGTGAGGCGCAGGGGAAGGAGACAAGAAATAGAATATCGACCCCTATTCACAGAGATAGTGAGCCTAAGGTCAGGAAATACACAATTGGAAAGGGCTTATCCTGGAGGACTCATAGGCATGGGTACTAAGCTAGATCCCAGTATAACAAAGAGTGATGCACTAAGGGGATCGGTGGTAGGAAAACCAGGTACGCTACCACCTGTTTGGAATGAGCTAGAGATGGAAGTACACCTACTCGAAAGAGTGGTAGGTACAGCAGAAATGCTTAAAACAGAACCTCTTAAACTTCACGAGAAGCTAGCCTTAAATATAGGTACGGCGACATCTCTGGGCGTGGTAGTAGAGAAATCCTGTGATACCGTAGACCTTAAACTCGCCATACCTGTCTGTACCGAGAAGGGTAGCAGAGTGGCTATAAGTAGACAGATAGCAGGTCGCTGGAGACTAATAGGCTATGGAATAGTAAAGTGAACCTAAATCTTAATTACAACATAGGAGGAGTACTGTAAGGAGGGGAAAATATGAAAAAGAAATCAGGATCACCAACACCCATAGTGAAGACACCAATCTTAGTGAGATATGGAGGAGTTCCACCAAGACCTATCAGAGTAGGAAAGGGTTTTTCAGTGGGCGAAATAAAAGCTGTTGGACTAGATGTACCTACAGCAAGAAAACTAGGATTATATGTGGATACTAGGAGAAGGAGTGTACACCAGGATAACATAAAGGCATTGAGCGAGTGGCTAGAAAAGCTCAAGAAGGGAGAGGCAGAACCCTCAGCACCTACACTACCCAAGATAGAGAGGGTAAAAAGTAGTAGAGGAAGAGTATTCAGGGGTCTCACTAAGAGTGGTAGAAAGGCTAGAGGACTACTGAGTGTAGGGCTGAGAGAGACTCATAAATACAAGTGGAAGAGAAAGAAGAAAGAACGAAAACTCAAGAAGAGACACGAAGTGGTCAGACATAAAGGTGGACATTAGGAGGCATTTAAATACCACCTCAATCCTAAACTCTACTCCTCTTCAGGACTTACCATTCCTCTCTTCTCGAATTCTCTAAGCTGTTTGAGAACATGTTCTTCCACCACTTTAGAACCACACTTAAAACAGTAATATTTACCATCTATCAGAGCTACTACCTCTTTACTTCCGCATACACTACACTTGACCTCACTTTCCATAGTATTGCACTAAGGTTGTATATAGAGTCCCAACTTAAGTAATTTACACTCCAAACCTAAAGTATCAGCCCTTAGTCCATACGAGTATCAGTGGTCTAGAAACATTAAGATATAGCATATGTCAGTATGGCTTTCTCAGTATCCCGAATAAGCTATTTAAGGAAACTATGAGGAATAGTAGAGATGAGGTATAAGGCTGTAGTCTTTGATGTAGACGGAGTCCTAGTCGAAGTAGAGAGTATCTGGAAGTATATACATAGGAAACTAGGGACTCTCGATAAAGCCATGAAGTTTGCCGAGATGTTCTATAGAGGTCAGATAAGTTACGAGAAATGGGCATACTTAGATGCTATGCTATGGAAAGGTGTAAAAAGGAGCACTTTCAAAAGCATAGTCTCACAGATACCATTAAAAAGAGGAGCTAGAGAGCTAGTGGACTACCTCAAGAGCTTAGGACTCAAGGTAATAGCTATTAGTGCAGGATTAGATATATTGACGAAGAGGGTTTCAGAGGAACTAGGTCTGGACTATGTAGCATCTAATGAGATGGTATTCAAGGACGACGTATTCACGGGTACGGTTAAAGTACACGTGACCTTCGACAACAAAGGAGAGGTTATGAAAAATATATTAGTATCAATGGGAGTGGCTCCTGAGGAGAGTATAGCTATAGGTGATAGTGAGATCGATATTCCGATGTTCTCAATAGCTGGGCTGGCTATAGCATTTAACCCCAAAAATCCCGAAGTTATATATCAGGCTGATATCACCGTAATAGGCGAAATCTATACACTTCAGAAGGTAATTCAAAAGGTACTTTAAGAACATACCTCTATTCGTCTGGTGTATCATTTGGATGAAAAACTAGAAATAGTAGTAAGGAGAATGGGAGAGGTCGATCTCCTAGAAGAAAACGAACACACCCTGGAAACTGGAGATAGTGAAATAGACGAATTTCTCTCATTAGAAGTAGGAGTACCAATAATGGTATTTGGAACAGCGTTTGTAGGTAAGACTACACTGTGTACTAGTATAGCTATTTCAGCGATATCCAATGGACATAGAGTACTGTACATAGATAGTGAAAGAGGACTTAGTATCAGAAGACTACGAACCATATCAAGAGCTAGACATATCGATTGGAACATCATTAGAAGAGGTCTTAAGGTGATGAGAATATACGACATAGAAACAATAGTTAAATATGTAGAAGAGGCATATGAAGACCACTTCGATCTAGTGATAATAGATAGTATGAGTAGACCTTTCCTGAGGGAGCTACATGCTAGATCACTAGGGGAACTGGAGAACAAGTACGAACTCCTTGCTCACAACATATATTCACGGCTAGCGTATATATCCGATAAACTCATGGAAGAGGACAAGAGCCTTATATTCGTTAGTGAGAGTAGATATGATAGGAGAAAAGATAATAAGTTCTATGTTCCACCAGTACCCTTTCCAGCAATCTCTGTTATAGCTAAAATAGGTATAGGGATGTTCCTCAAAAATGGTAGAAGATACATGTTCATAGAGAGACATAGCTCTAGACCAGCCGTGTATGAAAGTAATGAGTTCCTAGAGTTCAAGATAGTAGAAAATGGACTAGAGTATGTGAGTAGAGTCTGCATCGAAAAGGACAGGTTGAGTTACTACTTACCCGTGAGCTAATCAGAGAGCATCCGGTACATCATCAAATCCGATCAGACCTCTCATCATCTAGTTATACATATAATAGGATCATTAATAAGTAGTACTGGTAGCTAGACATGGTCAATAAGTTCTTCATAACAGGTAGACCTGGTATAGGGAAAACGACATGCCTACTTAGAATAGTGGATATGCTTAAGAAAGAGAACATAGAACTAGCAGGATTTACTACAACAGAAGTAAGAGAAGAGGGTAGGAGAATAGGATTCCTACTACGGGATATCAAGGGTAGGGTTAGTGTATGGTTAGCTAGGATTGGTATTAGAAGCAGGTATAGAATAGGTAAGTACTCAGTTTTAGTTGACGAATTCGAGGAGTTCCTCTCCAATAATGTACTACCAGAAGTAGAAAAGGCGAGAGTAATAGTAATAGATGAAATAGGTCCCATGGAGCTTCTCTCGAAGACGTTCAGAGAGTTTATAGCCTATGTAATACCCTCACCTAAGCCTCTAGTGGCGACACTACATATAAGAGCCAGAAGGAATGCCTTTGTAGATAGGCTGATGAGGAGTATAAGATATGAGATATATACATTAACTTTTGAGAACAGGAATAGAGTCCCCACAGTAGTATTTGGAAGACTAAGGGAGCTATTGAAAACCAA
Source organism: uncultured Thermoproteales archaeon (assembly GCA_964522205.1). Lineage (GTDB taxonomy): Archaea > Thermoproteota > Thermoprotei > Thermofilales > B20-G17 > B20-G17. The sequence continues at coordinate 8,510 of CAZFTG010000031.1, read as the reverse complement.
AAGCTTTCAATAGAGCACTTAACTGTAGAGGGCTACTTATAATCACAGGCTCTCCATATTTACGTTTCAATTTATTTAGTATTCTCTCTCTAAGAGCTCTATTATCCAGTATCAAAAGGAGTACCTCATCCCTAGGAGATCTAAGTCCTCTACCTACTGCTTGATATATTTTCATAAGGGCAGGTTCTTCAAATGCGAATTCCCAGCCTTTTTCATAGTCTCCTAGTAATCTGCTCAAAACTTCTCTTTGTCTAAGTGTTAGTACGTCTGGCTCTGGATAGGGAATACCAGCTATTACAATATATTTTACAACGTTTACTCCTCCTATTTTGATCTCTATACCTTCTACGAGCTTACCACCAGCTACGGCCAGTATCAGTATCTTCTTTCCAGCTTCTAGATAGCTCTTAATCGTATTCTTCACTTTAGATAAGCTCGTATCCTGCCTCTCCACAAGTATATCTGAGATGCCCATTTCCATAAGCATAGTCCTTATGCTCTTAGCGAACTCATAGGATGGTGCCATGATCAGTACCACCCCATCTACACTATGGTAGAGGGAGGCTATGTATTCACTCATCCTCCTATAGGTAGCATCACTACGTTCAGTATACCTACTAGTAACATCATTAGCTATACCCATGAGGACTCTTCCATA
>CAZFTG010000031.1:0-7752 GCA_964522205.1 uncultured Thermoproteales archaeon | reverse complement strand
GTTCAGTATACCTACTAGTAACATCATTAGCTATACCCATGAGGACTCTTCCATACCCCTCCTCGACACTAACCATGGCAAGCCTCTGAAGTGGAATACTTAGCATACTAGCCAAGAATTCCTTGGAGGGCATAGTAGCGCTCATGAGAATGGAACTGTGAGAGAACTCAAAAACCTCTTCACACTCACTCCCTGGGAAGAAGCATCTATGTTCAAGCGCTCTAAGCCCCTCTACACTCCTCATCGTCAGTACATACCCCTCTCTTCTCTCAAGAGAATCGAAGAACTCTATCAATGAGGATGAGGCAAGGCCATAGGCTCCAGCTCTAATAGCCTGAGTGCGTAGAGCCTTTAGGGCTCTTAGAAGCTCATTCCAATTTCCGATGACTGCTAATATTTCTTCTCTACTAACTTCTCTAAATCCATCCTTCGGTACCCGTACACTCTTCATCCAAGTGAGTAGAGATCTCAGAGTTTGAACAGTAGGCTCAGGTGCCTTTAGAAATTCTCTGGCCTCTCTAATGCATTTTCTGATAGTTGCCTCCGTTATAGATCTAGAGTACAGGTTTGCAAGATAGAACGGTAGGTTATGGGCCTCATCCATTATCAGTACTGTACGTCTGGGAAAGAGGTGTGTGTTAGCTATGAAGGGTCTGCGGATACGTTCCTCGAAGATGTAGTTATACGAGGCTAGAATTAACTTGGCCTCTATTGAGAGTGCCCTCTGAAACTCATATGGACATATTCCATGGGCGGTAATATAGGCTACATAGTGTGAGGGAGATGTACACTTCTTGATAGCCTCGTCAAATAAGTCTAACACTCGCCTCCTCTCTAAGGCAGTAGCGAACGGGCATCTTTCACTCTCTCTAAGCACTCTACACTTCTCTATGAATTCTTCATACACGAGATCACGGAATTGTTTAAGAGCACACATCTCCTGTCTATTCTTGAAGAGGGCGAAGGGATGTGGTAGAGAGCCCTTTAGATATAGTGCTCTAGCCTCCTTAAATGGTTGAATGAGCTGATTCTTAGTCCTGACGAGAAATACTGTCTTTAATCCTTCATCATAGGTGAGCTTTAACGACGAGGCTAAAGCTGCGGCTGTCTTACCATAGCCTGTAGGAGCCTCGAATACTACCACACTCCCCTCTTTTAGGTGTTCATATATACTCTTCGTAGCCTTCTCCTGTCCTCTCCTCCATTTACTATAGGCAAGAAACCTCTCTAGTCCTATTCCCAACACCATCCCCATTAACTTAGCTTCTTCACCTTGTTTGAACCACAGTACGGGCAACTTATTTCCTCTTTCTCATCCTTTATAGTAAAATAGCCTCCTGCTCTTCTTTTCTTACATTCAAGACACACATACCTAGGCACACTTATCCACCTTCTCCAGAATCGGGATATAAATCTCGTGAGATCAATATAAACATGTTGATTAAAGAGCATACCTAGAGTACCATCCTTTATAGTCACTTCTCAACTGTACTCTTCTTAATATGCTTTGAAAATATGATTATATCCTTAATTTCGGGGACATCCATCAAGGTTGTTCTACCGAATCCTAGTCTTTTCAACCTGCCTATTATGGAATATAGGATACTATCTAGCCTCTCTCCTCGTATCAGGGTGAGTACCAGTACACCATGGGGTTTGAGCACATCCGAGATAGGGCGTAGTACTTTGTGATCGATAGTGTTACCGAGTACTGAGATCGAGTAAACATAGTTGAACACAGATGATCTAAAGGGTAGTAGGTGTATATCTCCGACTACTAGGTCTACATTATCGCCCCTCCTATTCTTAGCCACTTCTATCATCTCTGCACATAGGTCTAGTCCTACTATGAACTCGCATAGAGGGATGAGGTAGTCAAGGAACATACCAGTACCACAGCCTAGATCAGCGATTATACCATGTGGTTTCTCTAGATGGAGTATTAGTTCATATTTTTTCTTCTGTTCCTCACCATAGAGTAAGTCGTAGGATTTGGATAATTGACTATAGAGGTTCAATATTTTCTCCATGTCTCAACCTCTCTATCCTAGATAAATTTAAATATTTTACCAGTAGTGTAGTTCAGGTGAGACCAATGGTAAAATGTCCAAAATGCGGTACAGAGGTTAAAACTCCAATAAAGACCTGGATACTAGCGCCTAGAGGAAGAAAACAAGTCAAAATAGGGCTGTTCAAGTGTCCAAACTGTGGAGCCTTCTTCAGGAAAGGGGTAGGTTGATTTTTCTTCCCTCAATAACCCTACTCATACCACTAGCAATATCTCTCACCCTCTAAAAAGAGGGTATTCAAGCCTCTTTATCCCTTAAAGTGGACAGAACATCCCATGTACTTCGATATTTAAAGAAGACATAGAAAATAGACTTTCTGTCCTTAATAGTATTCAGGAAAAGATATGGTAATAGGTATATTACAAAATTGCACAGATTCTAACTTTTAGAATATAATTAGCTTTAAATATCCTCACTCCTTAGGAAACCGACCTGGTGAAAATATGAGTAGGATATATGCTATATTAGTACTACTGGCACTCTGTATAGGATTCACAGCAATAGTACCCACAATAACAACCACAGCACAACCAGTATGTGAGACGTACTATGTATGGATACAAATAGTAGATCAAGATGGAAACCCGATCAAGGGACAGAAAGTCACAGTAGTCCTCTTTAACAAAACCGGTGAAAAGTTAATGCATACAGGAACCTACACGACAAACGAAACAGGATACATAGATTTCACAGTATGCATTGTAGAACCTATGTATGCGGGTACAGAATATAACTTCACCATATACTGGCAAGATGCCGTGGGACAGTGGTATGTCTTAGTAGACACCCTCACAGCATCAGGACCGGGTACAGTGCCAGAAGTATTTGTGAAACCGGGAGCGGAGATATTCAATACCACACATACAGCCTTGTGGATGTCCGTAAAGATGCAAGCACTAGGATTTATAGACTTGAATGGCAATGGAATTGCTGAGCCAGATGAAGTCCTAGGGCCACTTGTATATATGGATCCAGAGAACCCCGATAGAGTACTGGATAGAGCTATTGTCGTCTTCAAGAATGAGACGACTAGAGAGGAGATATTCAGAGTAGAGGTGAACAATACTGGCTGGATGAAGGAGTGGTTCAATGCCACCAATACAATGGTATGGTTCGACTACGGCTGGCACGAGGATCATACGGCTCCCCCCACCTACGTTGTAGAAGTATGGTGGGGTCACGGAGCAGTATGTGTAGCTAACCAGACATGGACGTTTACTGCATACGATCCTACTGTAGGGCCACCAGAGGTATTTGATACTAAGTATGGAATAACAGCACTAGTCAGGCTCGGAATTCTTGACTGCCATGGTGAAGAGATACCTCATATAGGGGATACTGAAGTCAAGGCATACTTCGAGTACAAGGATACTATAGTGAGGGGAGCTAGATTCACGAGTTGGGCTATAGCCCCAGCCATAGGGAAGAACTACACAAATGCCATGTGGTTCTGGGTACCAGTATGGGACGAGGATCCCACTGATCTTGCAAGTGGTACTATAACTTACAAGGTTGAGATATTCTACCTGCGCTATCCCGTATGCGATGCGGACTTCGAAATAGACAGCACCGATCCAGTAATAGAGAAGCCCATGACGACAACACTAGTACCAGTGGTCTTCATAGTAAAGGACTACCAAAAACCAATGCAACCAAAGGAGGGAGTACTAGTAACAGTAGTAGGAGGGCCGTGGACTGAAGCAAACCCATGGAAGGCATACACAGTAAGAGCTTGGGAAGATGTAGCTGCACTAACACTACCACCCTACGAGAGGGTGGGTGAGGAATATTTCCCATTATACAGCTTCACCATAACAATAAATGACGTCAACCTCACAGCGCCAGGAGGCTTTCTACCAGCAGATCCCTATGGTACGGTCTACACCTTCAATGCGACATACGAGCCAGTTCCAGGAGCCGTAGTCACTAAGTCCACTACAGTAGTACTCTATAACTGTACTTACTACATTGGAACCAACTACCTATATATATGGCTGGGTATGTACCACGTCAAGCTGAGAGCATACGACCTCTGCGATCAGCCCATAGACCCCTACTATACACTGGCAAGATGGGATGCCGATGCCAAGGACTGGGTGGAAGGACGTAATATAACCTCAGTACTACTATACGACATGGAGGGCAATCCAGTAGTCTCATCTGCAGTCAAGGAAGGAGGCTATATAGTACTCTACGATGTACCAGCAGGACTCTTCACAATCAAGATACGCTGGAAGAACTTCTGGCTAGAAGGAAAGGATCCAGCTAACATAACCCAGACCTTTATCCTTAACGTCACAGGAAACATACAGGAGGCTATCAAGGTAGTGTTCCCGATAAGGAATATAGCGATAACCCTGGTCAAGTGGGATGATCAGCCAGCACTACCCATAGAAGGACTGAATGTGACCATAGAATACGGACCTAACCTCCGTGAGTGGAACCCAGACACAAACAGTCCATGGTTCATAACAAACAAGACAGGAATGGTAGCGATAAAGAAAGTACCAGCGGGAATAGAAGTAGGAAAGATAGTAGCCTATACCTCATGCACACCCTATATAAGACCAGAGGACATAAACCTCAAGGTACTCGATGTATCGCTTAAGGCAATTCCCGCAAATGAGACATGCACATGGACTGAGGAGCTCAGGACATGGATTTACAGCATGCACCTATCAGCTGTGGATTGCACAGGAGAACCATTAACATCAGTAACACTGTACAACACGACCTCAGGAGAGTACATAACCTATAATGTGACTGTACTCCTGGATGAGGAGAGAGGATGGTACTGTGGAGCATGCTATGACTTCAGGATAATAAACAGGACGGCAGAATTCCCAGTAGTCTGGACAGCCAACCAGTCTAAGACTTATCCACACTTATTCGTAGCAGGAGCTAAGTACACTATCAAGGTATTCTACGCAGGAACGCTAGTGTACAACTATACTATAAAACTGCCAGTACCAAATGGTACACACCCAGACTTCTTCGGTGTAGAGTACTTTAACTCTACGGACATGAAGGTATATGTACCAGGAGAACCATATACTGTACCAGAGTTCAATATAACCTATCCGAAGATAGTAGAGATAGAGCCCTCACCTCCAGGAGAGAAGCCCACTATAAAGCTGTTCACATGGGTATGGCCCTTCAAGTTCTACACTACCACAGTAAGTGGAGTAGAAGGCTATCTAGTGCCAAATGTACGCATAGAGTTCAATGTAAGCGGGCTACTCAATGCCACATTTATACATACAGGTGCTTTCGAAGATCTAGCGGATGATACAGAGACGGGATGGACATTCTACACACTAGCATTCTACAACTACACTGATGACTACGGAGAGACGACTATAAGAATACCAGCGTGGACCTATAGAATAAGTGGAGGAAAGTACATAAGACATGAAAACGATATAGCGATAGGTACCAAGTTTGAGGACATATTCCTGAGAGGAATAGTGGATCACTTTGTAGAATATTATAATGAGACTAGGACAACACCAGGATTTGTAAAGGCATACAACAATACTATAATCAACTGGAACGGAACGGCAGTAGAGACAGATCCAACCTATTATCCATACAAGGGCTTCAACTGGAACAAGACGGTAGGACTAGGATACTGCGGAGGTTTCATATTATTGCCCACCACAGGAATGGAGTGCTTCGTAGCTGATGCGGTTATACCTAGTGAATTAGTAACAGAGTATGGACTACCAGAGTCCCTAGAGAGAAAGTGTATAAGCGTATACATAGATGGCACATTCCTAACAGAAGGATGTACAGAGGACTACACACCAGTTAAATTCGAACCAGAGCTCGATGGTACTAAGACCCTGCCCAATGGAACAGTAATGACCGTGATAGCACCAGGAACACCAGAAGCATACTACATAGAGATAATAGAGTACACCTTAGAGACCGATCTCAGCTACTACCTCGAGACCTTTGTAGAGCCTTATGGACTGGCAGTTGAAGATGTATTCATGATGCAACCACTTGAAGTGACCCTGACCTTCACAATAGATAACAACTGTGGTAAAACGCCAGTAAAGGTCACATGGGCAGCCTTTGTGATAAAAGTACTCGACTGGGCAGGAATGCCACTCAACAAGATGACGGTATTTGCAGTAGATACTGCAACTGGTAGACCAGTCTCTGTAGGAGTTTCCAGAGCTGATGGAATAACCTTCGTGTTCGTAGCAGGATGGCCAGCAGGTACCTACTACATTGACATATACTGGCGTGACACTTACTTCCTAGAGGCAGCAGGAATTATACCAAAGTCAATGAACATATGGGCAAGCTCAATAGATGAGGAAGCGCTTTGGAGAGTGTGGAATGTAACTGGAGGAGGAGTAGTACATAGAGAGATCAAGACCTATGCATACAAGGGACAACTGAAGTTACTCAAAGCGGATGGAACACCACTTAGTGCGGATATAGTACCCAAGATAACAGTGACTATAGAGTGGCCAGATGGAGTTGTGACAGAGCACAAGCCTGATACTGATGGAACAGTCAAGATAGTACTCAACAAGGATACGGTAGTAAGTTGGCCAGCAGATCCAAGCTCGGCTTACAACCCCGAGTCACCAGCAGGTCAACCACAGACTCCACCAGGAGCTTATACAATAACTATAACATGGGAGGGAGTACCAGAACCGATATACGAGGGTACTATAACCATAGAGAGGGCAAAAACAGAGACGCCGCTCCTCATATTTAAGGTCAAGACAGCAGTATACGACCTGAACTTCAAAGCGACCACACCCTTCGGAACACCATTGGCAGCAGCTGAAATGGAGGTCACAAAAACAGATGGAACTAAGGTAACTGTGAGTACGGATGCGGAGGGAGCAGCGACAGTAACAGAAGTACCACTAGGAAAGGCGACGATAACTAAGGTAGTATGGAAGGGAACAGACATAACAGAGTATGGAGTAGAACCAGCAGAGATAACCCTAGAGACAACAGCAGTAACTGTAAAGGGTGTAGGAAGACTAACAGTCAAAGTGACTGGAGCCTTTGGACAGCCAGATACTGAGACAGTTAAGATAACAGGACCGATAACCAAGACTGTAAGAGTAGAGGGAAGCTGGAGTGAAGAAGTACCAGCAGGAAGCTATACAGTAGCTGGAAAGTCCATATCAGTAGCAGCAGGAGAAGAAGCAGTAGTGACCATAACCACAGGAAGAGTCTTTGGATGGCCACTGAGCACTATCCTAATGTACATAATCGGAATCATAATCTTAGTTGCAATCATAGCCATACTGATATACGAGTACACTTCATGGAGATACACAAGAAAGATCGCAAAGGCCATTACGCCAGCGAAAACCCCTAAGTAGGTCTTTAAATAAAATAACCCTTTTTTACCTTTTCTTTTTCTTTTACTGTAAACCATAAGAGAATACTAAGGAGTCTAAACTTTAACATGAGATTGAGACACATTACTATGTTGTACTTCTGATAGCCTCTTTAAGTGCCTTCTCCGATGTGACCATATATTAAAATTTTGTACACATTTCCCCCTCCTTTAGACTCATTTTCTCGATGTTCATAGGGTCATAAGAATATCTAGCAAGTGTATTTAAAGGAAAGGAACAGTATTACTAAAGGCTCATTGCATGGAGTATGGACTAGGAGAGGCTAAGGAAGGAATGCCTCTAGG
>CAZFTG010000030.1:0-18749 GCA_964522205.1 uncultured Thermoproteales archaeon | reverse complement strand
AGTCAACACCCTACCCACTCCCATTATAGCACCCTCACCTACCAATCTCGCTAACCACATCTCCACACCTATCTTGGTGAGGAGGTCAATAGCAGTATACGATAGGTGTTCTACTATCCTATCGATGAACTCCACTATTGGTCCGCTAATACTAAAGGTTGCTAGGAATACCATTCCATATATGCCAAGTAGTATTAGAACTCCAAGTACCTTGTGGAGTACTATCCTATCTATCTTATCGCTTATACTTTCCCTCCTTATGGGTCTTACCTCTACTACCTCTTCGACTATTCTATCTATATATTCGTAAATTTTCTCGATTATCTCTAATTCTGGACTATGATGTATTTCACTATTTCTTATTCTCTGAACTAATTTAAGAGATCTACTACTTCTGTTAACCTTCTTTAACATCTCTTCGACTTCGCTATCACCTTCTAACAATTTTATCGCGATCCATCTCCTTGGGTACTCCTCTAGATCTACACCTTCTAGTTCTCTTTCAATATCTCTAATCTGTCCCTCTAAATGCCGTCCAAAGTAGAGCTTCATAGGCTTAGTTCTCCTTCTGCCCTCTATGAGGTCTACTATGGTATCTAGTAGTTCTCTTAATCCTATTCCCTCGCTAGCTATCATGGGGATAACGGGTACTCCTAAGATCTCTGAAAGTCTTTTCACGTTTATCCTCATCCCCTTTTCTTCGGCTAGATCCATCATGTTGAGTACTACGATAAGCCTATCCGTCAGCTCTAGTAATCTGAGTGTTAGGTAGAGGTTTCTGTTCAGGTTGGAAGCATCTACGATGTTCACTACTACTGTTGGTTTTTCCTTGATTATGAAGTTCCTAGCTATTAGCTCTTCATCAGAATATGCTGTCAGGCTATAGGTGCCCGGTAGGTCTACTATCTTAAACTCTACACCCTTGTACTCGCATATTCCCTCTCTCTTCTCTATAGTCTTTCCTGGCCAATTGCCTACGTGTTGTCTAGAGCCCGTTAATGCATTAAATATAGTACTCTTTCCAGTATTAGGATTCCCTGCTAGTGCTACTAAGTATCTCTTCCTGTTCAATTCTTCCACCTTGAATACGACCCTGTGCCGTGATCTATTAGGACTAGTCAAGTGACTCAGTTAAAATAGTTTTCCTAAGATCTTAATATAGTGTATTCTCAATCTAAGTATGCTCTCTTTGAAGAGAAAAATTTATATTTATGCCCATTAGAATAGCCTAGTCTTAAATATGGATTCTGGAGGTGTATGGTCGAAGTTATGACTAAACGTAAATTCACGGTATTAGATCATGAGTTGGTACCCGAACATATAGTACTTCCTCCTAAAGATGCTGAGAGGTTATTGAAAGCTCTAGGTCTGGAGAAATCACAACTCCCGTGGATACTCGCCTCTGATCCAGCTGCAGTAGCTGTAGGCGCTAAGCCTGGAGATGTAATCCTTATATTGAGGAAGAGCAGAACTGCTGGTAAAGCTATAGCGTTAAGACTGGTGATACCGGGGTGATGGTATGAGTAATGAGAAATGGGTACCCTCTACAGAAGATCTATGGGTTCTAGTCAAGGCCTTCATAAAGGAGATGGGGTTAGTAAGACAACACCTCGACTCCTTCAATAACTTCATAAAGAGAAAACTACAGGCCATGATCGATGAGATAGGTATTCTCGAGACCAGCATACCAGGACTCTACGTGAAGTTCGGTAGAATCCAAGTAGGTGAACCTAGAATTAGAGAGGCAGATGGTTCCTATTCCCACATCCTACCCCATGAAGCTAGAACCAGAAACCTGACCTATGCTGCTCCCGTCTACCTAGAGATGACTCTAGTGACTGAGAGGGGAGAGAGTGAGCCTACAATGGTGTACATAGGCAGTATTCCTATAATGGTCAAATCCGAGTACTGTTCACTCTCTAAGATGAGTGAAGAAGAGCTTATCGCAAATGGAGAAGATCCTATGGATCCTGGTGGATATTATATAATAAACGGTTCTGAGAGAGTACTGATAATACAGGAAGACCTAGCTATAAACAAGATACTAGTAGACTATGGAAGAGAAGGGTCGTCAGTAACCCATGTGGCTAAGGTCTTCTCAGCTACTACTAGTTATAGAGTTCCCATAGTGATGGAGAGGCGTAAGGATGGCAGTATTTATGTACAGTTTCCATCAGTAGCGGGTAAGATACCAGTTGCTATACTCATGATGGCACTCGGATTGCGTACTGATAAAGAGATACTTCAAGCGGTCTCGGACGATGAGAAAATTCTAAGAGAATTCCTACCCTCCCTACAACAGGCTACCGCTATAAAGAGTGTCGAGGAAGCCCTTGACTACATAGGGAGTAGAATAGCCATAGGTCAACCTAGGGACGTGAGGATAGAGAGGGCTAGACAGACCCTAGATAACTACTTCCTACCTCATATAGGTACAAGTCCCGACGAGAAGACTAGAAGAGCTAAGGCATACTTCATAGGTCAAATGGCAGAGAAGCTACTAGAGCTCTACCTGGGTAGGAGAAAACCTGATGATAAGGATCACTATGGTAATAAGCGACTTAAGCTCGATGGAACCCTACTGGCAATGCAGTTCAGATCAGCTCTAAAGCAATTCCTAAAGGATCTCAGATATCAGTTGGAGAGGATAAGGAGTAGGAGTAGAGAGATCAAATTGGAGACCCTAGTTAGAGCTGATATAATAACGAATAGAATTATGCATGCCATGGCAACTGGTAATTGGGTTGGAGGTAGGACTGGTGTCAGTCAAATACTCGATAGGACGAACTACCTAGCTACCATAAGTCATTTGAGGAGAGTAGTCTCACCACTGAGTAGAACACAACCACACTTTGAGGCAAGAGAACTACACGCTACCCAGTGGGGTAGGCTTTGTCCTAATGAGAGCCCAGAAGGTCAAAACTGTGGTCTGGTAAAGAACTTGGCAATTCTCGCTATGGTATCCCTCGGATGCGATGAATCAGAGATAGAAGAACTACTCTATAGCCTAGATGTGATCCCCATCGAGAAGGCTAGAAGTAAGAGGATAAAGGGTACTAAGGTCTACCTTAATGGTAGGCTTATAGGAGTTCATACAAATGCTAAAGAGCTTGTAACTAAGTTGAGGAGGCTACGTAGAGAGGGTAAAATATCGAGTGAGGTAAATGTCGCACGTCTAAAGACAGCCACTATCCACGAAATCCATGTAAACTGTGATGAGGGAAGGCTTAGAAGACCCTTACTCGTAGTCGAGGATGGAGAGCTGAAATTGAGACCAGAACATATAAAGAAGCTTAAAGAGGGGATCTGGAAGTGGAGTGATCTAGTAAAGGTTGGTATAGTAGAGTACTTGGATCCCGATGAAGAAGAGGACGCCTATATCGCTGTAAAACCTGAAGAGATCACGAAAGCACATACTCATTTGGAGATAGTGCCTAGTGCTATACTCGGTGTCATAGCGTCTATAATACCCTATGCTGAACATAATCAATCACCAAGGAACACCTATGAAGCAGCTATGGGTAAACAGGCTCTAGGCATTCCCCTTGCAAGCTTTAGGTATAGAATGGATTCTAGAATGCACTTCCTTCACTATCCACAGAGACCAATAGTGACTACAAAGATTCTAGAATTATCGGGCTATAATAAGAGGCCAGCGGGACAGAATTTTGTAGTAGCTGTTGCCACTTTTGGAGGCTATAATATACAAGATGCTGTAGTCTTGAATAAAGCTGCTGTAGAGAGAGGGTTAGCACGATCTACTTTCTATAGAACCTATGAGGCTGAAGAGAGGAGATACCCAGGAGGTCTTGAGGATAGGATAGAGATACCTGGTGAGGATGTCTCAGGCTATAGATCTACTGAGGCGTATATACATCTGGAGGAGGATGGAATAGCTCCTCCAGAGGCCGAAGTATCAAGTGGTGATGTGATCATAGGGAAGACTAGCCCCCCAAGGTTCTATGGAGCCTATGCTATGAGACCTAGTGTAAGACGAAAGGATACATCGATAAGTATAAGGTATGGAGAAAAGGCTATAATTGATAACGTGGTCATAACGGAGACTACAGAAGGAAATAAACTCGTAAAGGTCAGAGTTAGAGATCTCAGAATCCCTGAACTAGGTGATAAATTCGCCTCTAGACATGGACAGAAGGGTGTTGTTGGACTACTAGCTCCTCAAGAAGATCTACCCTTTACAGAAGATGGAATCGTACCCGATCTGATAATCAATCCTCATGCTATACCCTCTAGGATGACTGTAGGTCAACTTCTGGAGTCCATAGCGGGTAAGGTAGCTGCTCTAAGTGGTAGGATCATAGATGCCACACCCTTCGAGGGATTAGACTACAAAGACGTGCTCCATAGTCTAGGCTTTAGATACGATGGAAAAGAGGTGATGTACAATGGAATTACAGGTGAGAAGATGGAGGCCGAAATATTTATAGGGATAGTCTACTATCAGAAGCTACACCACATGGTCTCTGACAAAATACATGTGAGGTCTAGAGGTCTTACCCAGATACTCACTAGACAACCTACTGAAGGACGGGCTAGGGGTGGTGGTCTGAGGTTCGGTGAAATGGAGAGGGATTGCCTACTAGGACATGGTGCGATAATACTATTAAGAGAAAGACTACTAGAGTCCTCAGATAGAACAACAGTATACGTCTGTAAGAAGTGTGGTCTAATAGCTCACTATGATCTGAGAAGGGGTAAGCCCGTATGTAGATTATGTGGAGACGAGGCTGAGATATACCCTGTGGATATGTCATATGCCTTCAAGCTACTGCTCCAAGAACTTATGAGTCTCGGGATAGCTCCCAGACTTGTAATAGGCGATCCTGTGGAGGTGACCTAGATGAGTCTGATTAACCTAAGTAGGGAGTACGAAAATGTGAAGGTAATTAAGGGCATAAAGTTTGGAATACTATCTCCTGATACTATAAGAAGGTATGCCGTAGCGACTATAGTCACCTCAGAGACCTACGATGAAGATGGAATGCCCATTAGTGGAGGTCTTATGGATAGAAGACTGGGTACAGTAGAGCCAGGGGTTAGATGTGAGACCTGTGGAAATCCTCCACAGACCTGCCCAGGACACTTCGGCTATATAGAATTAGCTAGACCTGTAATCCACGTAGAGTTTGTAGGGCTCATATACATGTTGCTCCGTTCTACTTGTAGGGAGTGTGGAAGGATACTACTTCCACCAGATAGGGTGGAGTACTATAGAGAGAGAGTAAAGAAATACGGAGAAGAGTGGAAACTCATAAGCCTGAGGCTTATTGAGAAGATAAGAAAGGAGGCTAGTAAGACTACAGAGTGCCCCTACTGTCACGCACCCCAGTACAGGATCAGACTTGAAAAACCATACTCATTTTACGAGGAATTGGAAGACGGTTCAATAATTAGACTCACTCCAAAGGATGTGAGAGAGAGACTGGAGAGGATTCCTAACGAAGATCTACCCCTACTGGGAATAGATCCAGAATATGCTAGACCTGAGTGGATGGTTCTAGTAGTACTACCCGTACCCCCAGTTCAGGTCAGACCCTCAATAACCTTGGAGACTGGTATGAGAGCCGAAGATGACCTTACACACAAGCTAGTGGATATAGTGAGGATAAATGAGAGACTGAGAATCAGTATAGAGACTGGAGCTCCACAGCTACTTATCGATGACCTATGGGGCCTGCTACAGTACCACATAGCTACTTACTTCGATAACGAGATACCGGGAGTTCCAGTAGCTAAGCATAGGGCGGGTAGTAGAGTACTTAGAACCCTAGCACAGAGGCTTAAAGGTAAGGAGGGACGGTTTAGGGGGAACCTCTCTGGAAAGAGAGTGGACTTCTCAGCTAGAACTGTAATCTCACCAGATCCCAACTTGAGCATAAATGAAGTGGGTGTACCCATAGAGATAGCTAAGGTACTGACAGTGCCTGAGCACGTTAACGATTGGAACCTCGAGAAGTTAAAGAAGCTTGTGATCAATGGACCCTTCGAGTATCCAGGGGCTAACTACATCATAAAGCCTGATGGTAGTAGAATAGACTTGAGGTTTGTAAGAGATAGGAAGGCCTTAGCCGAGACTATAGCACCTGGCTACGTGGTGGAGCGTCACTTAATGGATGGGGATATTGTACTCTTCAATAGACAACCATCACTCCATAGAATGTCCATAATGGCTCATAAGGTCAAAGTACTACCCTACAAGACCTTCAGGCTTAATCTGTTGGTATGTCCTCCCTATAACGCTGATTTTGATGGAGATGAGATGAATCTACACGCGCCTCAAAACGAAGAGGCTAGAGCTGAGGCTAGGGTTTTAATGCTAGTACAGGAGCACATATTCTCACCAAGGTATGGTGGTCCCATAATAGGGGCGATCCATGACTACATAACAGCGGCATTTCTCCTAACTAAGAGAAGTACATTGCTTACTAAGAATGAAGTTGCGAGCTTACTCATGGAGGCTGGGTATAAGGGTCCTCTACCCGAGCCCGTCGTTAAGTGGCCTATCGAGTTATGGAGTGGTAAACAGATATTCAGTCTCTTCCTCCCAGAGGATATAAGCTTCACTAAGCAGGCATCCATATGCTTAAAGTGTCCGATATGTCTAGGAGTAGAGTGTCCATATGATGCTTACCTTGTAGTTGAGGACGGTGAGATACTGAGTGGTGTAATCGATAAGAATACTATAGGCGCTGAAAAACCGGAGAATATAGTACAGTATCTGATAAGATCCCACGGTACGGATGCCGCTAGGGAATTCATGGATAATGTCTTCAGAATGCTAATTAGGTTCCTCGATCGACATGGTTTCACTATGGGTGTAGATAGTCTAGATATACCTAAGGAAGCTCATAGGAGGATTAAAGAGATAGTTAAGGAGGGGGAGAAGAAGGTTAATGAGCTCATAAAAATAGCTAAAAGAGGAGAGTTAGAGCCTCTTCCAGGTAAGACTATGGAGGATACTCTAGAGACTAGGATAATGGAGGTACTCTCACTAGTCTTGGAAAAAGTAGGAAATATACTTAGTGAGTATATCGGACTGGATAATGAAGCTATGATAATGGCTAGAACTGGAGCGAGAGCGAAGAAGGTCAATGTAACACAGATGACTTCACTACTAGGTCAGCAGTCTGTTAAGGGAGAGAGGATTAAAAGAGGATATATAGATAGAGTGCTCCCACACTTCAGAAAGGGAGATCTGAGTGCTAGAGCTAGGGGATTTGTGCATAATGGCTTTGCTAAAGGACTAAACCCCATAGAGTTCTTCTTCCATGCTATGGCAGGTAGGGAGGGACTAGTGGACACTGCTGTTAGAACAGCACAAAGTGGCTACATGCAGAGGAGACTGATCAATGCACTACAGGATATACATGTAGAGTACGATAGTACGGTACGCACAGCTCAGAGGAGTATAGTACAATTGAAATACGGTGATGATGGAGTGGATCCAGTAAAGAGCTTCCACGGGAAGCCCATAGATCTAGATGTTATAATAAGAAGAGTATTGAAGAGGAGGAGGTAATATGGCTCTTACTAAAGAGGAGTTAGAGTACATACTCTCAGAATACCAAGAGCTCCTCCCCGAGTCCATACTAAAGGAGTTAGAGCAAAGGCTCAGTGAATTGGACATAGATGAGAAAACGGCTAGGGAGATAGTAGAAGAATCTATCAAGGAGTATAGAAGGAGTCTAGTGGAGCCAGGTGAGTCTGTAGGTATAGTGGCAGCTCAATCCATAGGCGAGCCCAGTACTCAGATGACCCTTAGGACATTTCACTTCGCTGGTATAAGGGAATTTAGCGTTACCCTAGGACTTCCAAGACTTATCGAGATAGTGGACGCGAGAAGAACTCCCTCTACACCTATGATGAAAGTATACTTAGATGAGGAGCACAGATCAAATAAAGAAAAAGCACTAGAGTTAGCTAGAAGAATAGAGTTGACTACTATCGAAACCGTGGCAAAGAGAATACTA
Organism: uncultured Thermoproteales archaeon; assembly: GCA_964522205.1. GTDB lineage: Archaea > Thermoproteota > Thermoprotei > Thermofilales > B20-G17 > B20-G17. Next base: position 10,758 of record CAZFTG010000030.1, on the reverse strand, counting down.
CTAGACCATATGACGTTCTCGATAACCATAGAATTAGATGAAGAAATGATGAAGGATAGAGGGGTAACTATAGATGATGTGAGGAGAGCTTTGAACAAATTAAAGGGTAGAGAGGGGATAATCGAAGTGTTCGAAGATGAAAATAAGGTGGTGTTCTATCCACCAGCAAAAGACTTCTTTAAGCTTAAGAGGATCTACGATAGGATAATGTCGCTGAGGTTGAAAGGTATCAAGGGGATAAGGAGGGTTGTAGTGAGGAAGGATAAACAGACTGGAGAATACTATTTGATAACAGAGGGATCGGATCTAAAAAGTGTACTCACTGTAGACGGAGTAGACCCTACGAGGACTACCACTAATAATATCCAAGAGATAGCCGAAGTCCTAGGGATAGAGGCGGCTAGAGAGATGATAATTAGAGAGACTATGGATGTGCTCAGAGATCAAGGTCTCGATGTGGATGTAAGACATATAATGCTAGTAGCCGATGCCATGACATATACTGGTAGGGTAAGGCAAATAGGTCGTCACGGTCTAGCCGGTGAGAAGATGAGTGTACTGGCTAGAGCGGCATTTGAAGTAACCATTAAGAACCTGGTCGAAGCTGCTAGTAGAGGAGAGCTAGATAGGCTTGAAGGGGTTACCGAAAATGTTATAGTGGGCTCACCCTACATGCCACTTGGTACAGGAGTAGTTGAATTGTTGATGAAATATGGCCTGAAGGTGAAGTGATATGGATATAGCACGAGAACTGGGAGTAGCTATGAGGACTGGAGAGGTCATCATAGGTAGTAAGAGGACTATAAAAGCCTGTATGCATGGGCGGGCCAAAATGGTGATAATAGCCATGAACTGCCCGGAAGATATTAGACGTAGTATAGAGTACTACTGTAAGCTCTCGAAGATACCTATCTATGAATATCCAGGAACAAGCTGGGATCTAGGATCCCTCTGTAGAAAACCATTTATGGTTGCAGCACTAGCTATAATCGATCCAGGGAATAGTGACATACTAGCGCTAGTACAGACTGAGGAGGAGTAGTATGAATGGGATACGATTAACAGAGAGAGAAATGCAGTGCATTGCCCTATTCGAGAGTTTTACAGGAGCTACAGTTAAAGACTGTATTCTAGATGAGAGATTGAATAGGATAATATTCGTAGTTAAAGAGGGACAAGCAGGACTGGCTATAGGAAAGAGAGGAGTTAATATAAAGAGGTTAAGAGGTCTACTGAGAAAAGATCTAGAGATAGTAGAGTATGCTAGTACCCCTGAGGAATTGGCTAAGAAATGCCTATTCCCTGCAAGAGTGCTCTCAACTAGAATATCAACCCTACCTAATGGCAAGAAAGTGGCTATAATACAAGTACCACCATCTGATAAAGGCATAGCTGTAGGTAGGGGAGGAAGGAACGTATCTAGACTTAGACTACTGATGAAAAGGTATTTTGATATAGACAGAGTTACCCTAGTGTAGTAGTATCTTCAGGAATCATCTTTCGTAGAGGGATGTTTAAATATTTCTTTCTCGATTAAAGGAAAGACTAATGGAGGATAGGTATCGAGTGGAGGTGGAAGACGTATGCCGGGATCAAAATCACCAAGAGGAATGTTTGCAGCTAGAAAACTCAGACTGAAGAGGAAGAAGTTCAGAATGAGCGACCTTCATTACAAGCGTAGAGTACTTGGTATAGCTATAGAAGCAGATCCATTAGAAGGTGCACCCATGGCTAGAGGAATAGTTATAGAGAAGGTGGGTATAGAAAGTCGTCAGCCCAATAGCGCTGTCAGAAAGTGCGTACGTGTCCAGTTGATAAAAAATGGAAAACAGGTTACAGCATTCCTACCAGGGGACGGTGCACTTAAATTTGTAGATGAGCACGACGAAGTTATAATAGAGAGGATAGGTGGACCTGAGGGAAGGGCCTACGGAGACCTACCTGGAGTGAGGTTTAAAGTGATTAAAGTGAATGGAGTATCGCTTAAAGCTATTCTACAGGGTAAGAAACAGAAGCCAATAAGGTAGGAGGACTTATGGGATCAGAATTAGAGGTTGAACTGAACAGTAAAAGTGGAAAACGGTTGATCTTCACAATTAGGGGTATAAGTGTAGCCTTAGCGAACGCTATCAGAAGGGTTATGCTATCCGAAATACCCACAATGGCTGTAGATGAGGTAGTAATCTTTGAGAATGATAGCGTTCTAAATGATGAGATCCTGGCCCACAGAATAGCTCTAGTACCCTTGAAGACGGACTTTGAAGCCCTATATTCACTAAAGTCATTAGATGAGTTGAGAGGTCAAGAGGTGGTATTAACACTCGACATAGAGGCTGTGGAGTCGGGTACTGTAGTGTACTCAGGTGATCTTAAATCTGAGGATCCAGTAGTCAGACCAGTATACGACAATATACCATTGGTCAAATTAGAGAAGGGGCAGAGACTGCTATTAGAGGCATATGCGAGATATGGTCTGGGTAAGGATCATGCCAAATGGCAGGCAGCATGTGTGTCAGCCTATAAGTACAAGCCTATAATTGAGATAGATGAAGAGAAGTGCTTGGCCTGTGGAGAGTGTGCTAAGGCATGTCCAAAATCTGTGATAGAAGTGAATGAAGTAGCACGTGTCAAACAGGAAAATGCATGTACACTATGTAAACTATGTGAGAGAGCTTGTCCCATAGGTGCCATAAGGGTTTACTGGGATAATAATACATTTATATTTAAAGTAGAGACCAATGGTGGTATTCCAGTAGACCACCTACCCACCCTAGCAGTACAGCTGCTTAAAATTAGACTACTCGATCTCAAAAACTCTCTAATTAATATTATCGGGAAGGAGGAGAGTAAAAAATGAGGAGGACTGGTCCTACAAACATTCACATAAGGCTACTTGCTTCATATCTTAGGAAATACTATAGAAGACATGGTGCTAAGATTTGGAGATATGTAGCTGAGCTCATACTGAAGCCAAGGAGATCTAGAATTGCTGTGAATATAAGTAAAATAAACAGGTATACTAGCGAGGGGGATCAAGTAGTAGTACCTGGAAAAGTCCTAGCATCCGGCAGTTTAGATCATAGAATTACAGTAGCTGCTCTCGCCTTCTCAGAAAAAGCAAGAGAAAAGATTGAAAAGGCAGGAGGGGAGGCTATAACTATACCTGAGCTAGTAGAGAGAAATCCGAAGGGTAGTAATGTCAAGGTGATAATATGAGCGAAAGACCAGTAGTGATCGATGCTAGAAACCTTGTAATGGGAAGGCTGGCTAGTGTAGTAGCGAAGAGATTACTAAAGGGAGAGAGGATAGTAGTGGTAAATGTAGAAGAGGCTGTGATTACGGGAGATTATCAAAGGGTAGTACGTCTTTATAAGAAGAAGATCGAAGAATGGAGAACTCACTACAACCCCGAAAAACGTGGACCAAAACTACCTAGAAGACCTGATAGGATATTTAAGAGGGTGGTCAGAGGCATGTTGCCTAAACGTAAGAAGAGAGGCGTAGAGGCATTAAAACGGCTTAGAGTGTACATAGGAACCCCTTCAGAGTATAAGGAGGTTGAAAAAGAGGTCGTACCCGAAGCTGTCGTAGAGAGGATTGATGAAGAATATATAACACTAAAGGAACTTTCAAGGGAAATCGGAGGTTGGAGAGAGTGAGAATAGTACTCGCCTCCGCTAGGAGAAAGACCGCTGTAGCTAGAGTTGTAGTAAAGGAGGGGAAGGGAAGGGTTAGAGTGAATAGTGTACCCATTGAGATCTATGAGCCTAAATTGGCTAGGTGGAAAATCATGGAGCCCCTACTCTTAGCTGGTGAAGAAGTACTATCAAAAGTAGATATAAACATTAATGTTAAGGGTGGTGGTATTATGGGTCAAGCCTCTGCTGCCAGAACTGCCCTAGCTAGAGCTCTAGTGGAATGGACAGGCTCTGAGGAGCTTAGAAAACTGTACCTAGGCTACGATAGACATCTACTGGTGGAGGATCCTAGAAGGACTGAACCGAAGAAGCCCAGAGGAAGATCAGCTAGAGCTAAGAGACAGAAGAGCTATAGGTAATACTCCCTCAGGCTTTCTTCTCATACTTCAAAATCTCGTCTATCAGTTCCACATGAGATAGAAACATCCTTCTACAGCAGTATCTCTCTACGCCTAGATCGTCCAAAACCTTTGCCGGATCCTCTCCCTGCGAGACTCTTCTGAGATATTCCTCCCATTTATCAGCTATCACAGCTCCACAGGTAAAGCACCTTATGGGTATTATCATTTAGTTCTCCCCCTTCAATCTCCAGGCTCCCCATAAATTAATCTTCTGCTAAATATTCTAGATCTTAGGTGTGATTCGTAAGGGGATGACCAGAAGATTTATAGATACCTACTCAAGGGTAATGTTCGAATATGAGTGAAGAAAGTACGGAAAAGGAGGTAGAACTACTAGTACCCCTAGAGGTATACCTAGCTGCTGGTGTTAGGATAGGTACACATATAAAGAATAAATACATGGAGCAATTTATCTACAGCGTTAGACCTGATGGACTCTACCTCCTAGACGTTAAGAAGATCGATGATAGGATTAGGATAGCAGCACGCTTCATATCGCAATATGAGGCAAAGGAAGTAGTAGCAGTCTCTGCTAGACTCTATGGACAGAAACCTGTCCTCAAGTTTTGTGAGTATACAGGAGCTATACCGATAGTAGGAAGATTTCCACCAGGTACCTTTACTAATCCCAGACTAGAGGGGGCGTTAGAGCCAGGACTATTGATAGTAACCGATCCAAGAACAGATGCACAGGCGCTTCAGGAGGCTGTGATAATGGGAATTCCCGTAATAGGTATATGCGATACTGATAACACATGTAGCTTTATAGACCTAGTAATCCCAGCTAATAACAAGGGTAAGAAATCCCTTGCTTTGATCTACTGGTTACTGACTAGAGAGGTTCTCAGAGAGAGAGGAGAACTCCCTCCCGATCAAGATCTTCCAGAGAGTATAGAGGACTTTGAGGCAGAGCCCCTATTCATGAAGAGGAGTAGTTAAGCTAGGGGATAGGCATTCCCAGAGCAACTATGCTTAAATAAAAGATAGTGATATGTCAAGATGTGAAGAGAATGAGGAGATCTCCCGTTGTAGCTGGAACATTCTATGAAGGAACTAAAGAGGGGCTCATTAAGAGATTAGAGTGGTGTTTTCTTCATGAACTGGGACCGGGAAAAATCCCAAAACTCAATGTAAAGGGTTCAAGGAGGATCATAGGTATAGTGTCCCCTCATGCAGGCTATATGTACTCAGGTCCTGTAGCAGCACATGGTTATAGTGCTCTTGCCGAGGATGGTATTGTGGATGTGGTCGTTTTAATAGGTCCTAATCACCATGGCATGGGTGCTCCTCTAGCCGTCTATCCTAAAGGATTATGGATTACTCCTCTGGGCGAGGTACCAGTAGCTGATGAAATAGTAGATCGACTAGTAAAGTGTGCTGGTATAGTAGAGAAGGATACTACTGCACACTTATATGAACATTCACTAGAAGTACAACTCCCATTCCTTCAATACGTACTTGGAAGGGAGTTTAGGATAGTGCCTATAACAATGCTCCTTCAGAACTACGACGCCTCTGTAACCTTAGCCAATGCACTAGTAGATGTCCTGAAGGGATATAATCATATAGTGATTGCAAGTACGGATTTCACGCATTACGAACCCCATGACCACGCCCGCAACAAGGATGAGAAAGCCATAGCAAGAATACTAGATCTCGATGCTAAAGGTCTATATGATGTAGTACTTGAGATGAATATCTCAATGTGTGGTTATGGACCTGTGATGGTCCTCATAGAGTACTCTAGAAGAGTAGGAGCGAGAGAAGTTAAACTCCTCAAGTACGCTACTTCAGGAGACATAACTAAGGACTACTCTAGTGTGGTAGGGTATGCCAGTTTAATAGTGACAGTGTGATCCCATGAGGAGATCACATTCGGATGCCGCGAATAGGAAGTTAGATCACATAAGGATATGCCTTGAGAAGGATGTGGAGCCACCTACTACTACATGGTTCGAAGAAGTGACTTTAATACATAAGGCTTTACCTGAAGTAGATCTAGACGAAATAAGTACGTCCGTAGAGTTCTTGGGTAAAAAGCTATCAGCGCCTATAATAGTATCCAGTATGACTGGAGGACATAGGGTCTCTGAGGGTATTAATAGAACTATAGCTAAGGTTGTAGAAGAGTTAGGACTGGGTATGGGAGTGGGTAGTCAAAGAGTAGCTATAGAAAATCCTGAGTTAGAACACACATTTAGAGTTGTCAGGAAAATCGCACCCTCTGCACTTATTATGGGAAATATAGGTTTTGCACAACTTCTAAGGGATGATTTTATTGATATAGTCAAGCGAGCGATAGATATGATAGATGCCGATGCTATCATTGTGCATTTGAACCCTCTTCAGGAGGTAATACAGCCAGAAGGAGATACAAAATTCCGTGGACTCTTAGAGAGACTTAAGGAGCTGGTATCTAGGATAGAGGTACCAGTAGTAGTTAAGGAAATTGGTTGTGGTATATCCAAGGAAGTAGCTAAGGCCTTAGAAGAATGTGGCGTACACGCTATAGATGTCAGTGGAGCAGGAGGTACATCCTTCGCCATCATAGAGAAATATAGGTTGGAGGGAGATAAGACAATGCAGACAATTGCCGATACCTTTAAAACTTGGGGCATTCCCACGGCTTTATCACTATGTGAAGTAAGATATGCTACCTCACTACCCTTAATAGCTTCCGGGGGTATAAGGACTGGAATTGATATTGCTAAGGCTATAGCTCTAGGTGCTGATATAGCTGGTATTGCGCTTCCCGTACTTAGGGCATATTACTCTGAAGGAGAGAGGGGGGTAAGAGAGCTACTAGGTAGACTCATAATGGAACTTAGGATATGCATGCTACTCCTAGGGGTTAAAGAGCTAAAAGAATTAAAATACGTTCCTATAGTACTTTCACAGAAGTTCAAGAATTATCTAGAACAGAGGAGGATAAAATATACTAGTGAGATTAGGAGAAGGGGTCTTTATACGCATAGCTGACTATTCGGGAGGATTAAATGGAGAATAATGCTTGACCAATAGGTAATATAGAGGTCTATTACTAGACTCTTCTACCACGTCTTCCTCCAGGTTTCCTTATCGTATCCGTAGGTAATGGTGTACAGTCCTCTATCTTATCGACCATTAGTCCTGCTCTTACTAGTGCTCTTATGGCTGGTCCAGCTCCTGGTCCTGGTGTCTTAGAGCCATAGCCACCTGGTGCTCGTACTTTGACATGTACGCCTATAATACCCTTGGCTAGGGCTTCTTTAGCAGCTCGTATTGCCGCCTGCATTGCAGCCCAGGGGCTGGGCTTGTCTCTATCCGCTTTTACTACCATACCTCCACTTGCCTTTGCTACTACTTCTGCTCCAGTAAGGTCTGTTATCAAGATTAGAATGTTATTATAACTAGCATATATATGCGCAATACCCCATCTACCTCTTTTAGGTACACTCATCTCTGTCCGACCCCTGCTAGAAGCTTTCTATAGGGAGATCCTGGGTATACTTCTATTTTGTCCTCCTCATCTCTCGATACTAAATGACCAGGACTTCGAATTCTTCTACCATCTATAGCTACATGTCCATGGACTATTAGTTGTCTAGCATGGTACATGGATTTGGCAAATCCCTTTTCATAGACTATAGTCTGTAGTCTTCTTTTGAGAACGTCCTCTACTGTAAGGCTTAGAACATCATCTATAGTGGCTTCTGGTGAAGCGAGTAAACCTAATCTGTACAGCCGTCTGACTAGTGCTCCCTCCCTATCTCTTTTCTCCTCAGGTGGTAATGCTAGCATTCCTCGGGCGTTAGCTCTTATCCTTCTGAGAAACGTCTTGGCTCTCCAGAGTTCTCTTTTATTCCTAAGCCCGTATTTACCTACTAATTCTAGTTCTTGTAGTAATACGTCTTTTCTCCATGGATGTGCTGGTCCCTCCCACTTTTTCTTAGGTTTCTTTGGATCGCCCATACTCAGATCCCCCTCCTGCTCACACCTACTTCCTCCTCCTACTCACGCCTACTGTCATACCCGTACGTCCTGTAGTCCTGGTTCTTTGCCCTCTGACCTTAAGTCCGAGAGCATGTCTTATTCCTCTCCAGCACTTTATCCTCTTGAGGAGGTCTATATCCATTTTAGCCCTGAGTATGAGTTCTGAACCTATATAGTGTAGAGCTCTTCCAGATTCAGGATCTTTAGGTCTATTGAGCATCCAAGCTGGTAACCCTAGCTCGTGTAGTTCTCTTACAGTAGTATCCAGTTTCTTTATCTCTGACTCTGAGAGAGCGCCTAGTTTTCTATAGGGATCTATACCGAGTTTTCTACATAGAGCTATTGCCGTATTGACACTTATTCCCTTTATCAGTGCTAGAGCATAGGCTAACCTTTTATCTCCAGGTAAGTCCTTATCCGCTATTCTAACTATGTACTTCATCTCCTGGCTCATACTACCTCTCGGATAGTGATCCTCTGTCCTATATAAGTTTCTCTACAACTAGCCCATGGAGAAGGGGTAAATATAAATTGATTGGAGTTAAAGAATGAAAGGATGCGAGATTTAGCCGGGGTGGCCGAGTGGACTAAGGCGCGGGCCTTGAGAGCCCGTGTCCCTTCGGGGACGCGTGGGTTCAAATCCCACCCCCGGCGCTATATTCCAAGCCAAAGATAGCCCGTCCTCTATAAGCATTCTGCAACCCTACCAGTATGTTAATGCTTATTTATAGGAGTAAGGCATTCCTTCTAGAAGTAAATATACTTATAAGGAAGTGCTCCAATAATTATACTCGGTGAACCAGGTTAGGGAAGATTAAGACAACCATCACTATCGATGAGGACATCTGGAAGAGGTTCAGTCTCATCGTTACAGAGAAGTACGGGTATCGGAAGAAAAACCAAGTTATCGAACAGCTGGTCAAGGAGTTCATTAAAGAACACGAGTGGCCCAAGACCTATGACGCAATTTGGGCATTCGAGGAAGACATTAAGGAGTTGAAGAAGAGCTTTAAGGAACATATCCTAATGGCTCACTTATCCCAGCCTTTAGGAAAACCACTCCATAAGTATATAGGTAAACTCATCGTAGAGGAGGATTATCTTATATTTTATGGGAGAGATAAGAAGACCAAGAAGACATTTGAGGTCCTTATCCCCCGTGAAAAGATTCGAGAAGTCTTTCTAGGCTGGGACGACGTATTGAGGAGGTGGAGGGATACAAGAGCGTGGATTCCACCGCTGAGAATAAGATTCGAGGACGAAGGAAAACTAAGGACGCTATATATTTATGCCAAGGGAGAGAAGGGAAAAGTCTATGGGAGAGAGAACAGGAAAATATTTGAAGAATTGAAGCACGTCTGGAAGATTTAATCCCGAAGGCCAGGACTTAAGAGAAGTAGGCTACATGCTTTACGTGATCCTGGTGCTCAATGATTATGATCCAAACTCAACCCTAAATATCCTTGACTTTCCAGATACTTGGATTTTCCCTCTTTTATTTACAAAACTATAGTTGTTTCATCGTAATCATGGTGCGGCGGCCGGGATTTGAACCCGGGATTACCTGCTCGGAAGGCAGGTGTCCTAGTCCAGGCTAGACGACCGCCGCCTTCCGGTTTTCATCTATTAGAGAAGTCTACCTTCTATGTTTTAAGTTTTATGATGCTCAAAGTTACCGTGTGCATTTGCATACGATAAGTTTACTACTCTGTATATTCTGACGGTGGCACCATAGTGTTCAGCAAGTTTTGCTATAGTTTTCGCCACCCTAAGTGAACTACACTCTATAACACTCTTCTGTACTCTTCTACCATTATATCTATCGAGTATGTAGTCTAAGTTCCAATAGAATCTAGTGGGTATCGACCCGCTAACATTCTCGAAATCGTATACCACTAGGTATAGACCTACTTCCTCCTCTTCAATAGTCTTGAAAAGTTCAGCTGCCACTCTCTTCCGAGGCATGTCGTATCCATTTACAATAGGAGAAGGTAGGAAAATAATAGACTGGCTTTTTGAGACATATATTTTCTAATATCATATGGAGATATTTTAGGTCTAGACCCCTTCACTTCAACTGGAAATACTCAATAAATATTATTTAATAAGAGTTATTTTAAACGTTATATTTATATATCTCTTTTTTACAAGACCTTTCTCTTAATCATACTCTAATTTTCTTTTTGTTCCACTTGAAGTTAAGGGGTATAAGGGAAAGGTATGCATATGCATACTTTTTCAGTTTACACTATAACATACTGTAGTCGCCCTGAGGAAGTATGTGAACTTTATCTGATCAAAAAGAGTACATTCTCCATTGATCGCACTGAAAAGAGTGTTAATATCTGTAGTTTTAGGATAAAGAGGATATTTTGCATATCTTTCACATCTCCAGTGGAACTGAAGGGGTCTGAATGTGGTACTGTTATTCTATTTCTACAGTTCACTTGTAGACTGTAGACCTTCTAGATGTAGATATTTTATTGGTATTTCCTCTACACCATCCATCCAAGGTGGTGTCCACAGAAGGAGAATTCTATCAAATGGACCGTACCAGATTATCCTGATTTCATAGTAGCCACGTGTAAGGTTTATAGGTGAAAGGGGAGGTACTATAAGTACTGCACCATGAAGGCTTGTCGCATTCTCAACTCCAACATGACCCATATATGTATCACCTATATAGA
>CAZFTG010000029.1:0-20069 GCA_964522205.1 uncultured Thermoproteales archaeon | reverse complement strand
ACGATCCAGCAATAGTACTAGCAGACGAGCCAACAGGAAACCTAGACCTACACACAGGACTGGAGATAATAAACCTCATGAGAACTCTAAACAAAGAGAAGGGAGTGACTATAGTTACAGCCACTCATGATTTAAAGATGATAGATGTAAGCGATAGGATAATCTACCTAAGAGACGGTAAAGTGCAGAGGATAGAGACCAGAGCTGAAGTATCGGCAGAGTACGAAGAGTAATCGGAAAATTATTTAGCATATACTAGTTTTCTATAAAGAGAATCTAGAAAATCCAAAAGCTCTCCCTCCCTTACTACAAGTTCTTCGTAAAATCCTGTGCTCTCAGCCATTTCCTGCGCGATCATATGGTAGCATTTATCAATCTTACCCTTTATGAGTGAATTCATGTAAAAATCCTCACAACTACATATCTCTCCTGGTACTACTAGGTGTACTCTCCTCCTCTTGGGAGAGTACACGAGCCAGAGAGCTCTACTACTACCTTTCTTTGTCACTACTCTTACGACTCTCTTTTTCATAAAGGCTCTGTAGGCTCTCCTATACCTACTACCATATTTCCTCTCTAGATCCTTCACCAGTTCCTTCTTCAACTGCATTGCTCTAAATTAACTACAAGGAAGTACAGTATTTAAAGGCTCTACTCTATAGTTATTAGTATTCGGTAACGGACACTGAAGGGTCTGAATTGTATGATTGAGGTATTATTTGAAGAAAGGACGGTATTATTGAAGACAGGTAGTAGAACTTATATGATAATTGCAGACTTGCATATAGGATTTGAACTAGATCTCAAGAATAAGGGTATACGCCTACCCTTACAGACTGATAAAATAGTAACTAAACTCTTGGGTCTGTTGAATAAGTACAACGTATACGGAGTAGTGATTTTAGGAGATCTTAAGCATAGTCTCTTAGGTTATAATAGAAGAGAGGCTGAAGACGTACGTTGGTTAGTAGAGCAGATATACCAGTTTGCTAATGAGGTAGTTCTTGTCCCAGGTAACCATGATAGTAATATCGAGGAAATACTACATGGGTTAGGAGTTAGAATATGCTCTAGTAGAGGTATTAGAGTCAAAAATAGTGAGCTCTCGGTAGGTCTCTTTCATGGTCATGCATGGCCCTCTCTAAGAGTTCTCAGTTGTGAGATCCTGATAATGGGTCACATACATCCAACAGTAGGACTTAGGGATAGTATGGGATTGAGGTATATAGAGCCCGTATGGGTTAGAGTGAGAGTAGATAAGGATGACCTGGCTTATAGTGTATGTAAGCATCTTGGAATCGATCCAGGAGACGATCCCTTAGTCTCTCTTAAAATGGCTCAGGGAGTTAGTCTAGGAACCAAGTGGATACTAATAATGCCTGCTTTTAACCCTTTCCTAAGCGGACTAATGGTCAATGAAATTACAAAGGTTGTCAGGATGAGCCCTATCCTCTCAGCTGTTAGTGAGCATGTTGAACATAGTGAGGTATACCTATGTAATGGAACCTATCTTGGTAGTCCTAGACTACTACATACGCTTTATGGAATATGACCACATCTACTTCAATTTACCCTTAGCTATATCATTCTTGAGTTGTACGTATTCATCTCTCTTTATCTGCTTAGCTAATTGTTGACCGTAGCTTGTCAAAGCAATCTCATATCCACTTAACTGTATCATCCAATATTCTTGAAGTTTCTTCAGTGCATTAACAAAACCACTTACTACTCTATCATAGTAGTATGGTCTTTCTCTTATCAGCTCATTTGTAAGCATTTGTGCTAGAAACTCTTCAGAGCTCTCTCCACCCTTAGTGAAGTATAGTGCTCCACCATACTCATGCCATAGGTATGCTAATACGTACCTTTCTAGTTTATTTAACATTTCCATAGAGTCACCGCTAGAATAGAGAGTAGCCCATAATATAAGCCTTCTTAAGAATATCAAGAGCTAAAGATTATTACTAACTTAGTCCTCCTGAATGTGGGGTATAACTTGAAGTTAGCAGTACAAGAATCCATACTACCTGGTAGAGATCTATCCGAAAGAGTGCAAAAGGCTGAAGAGCTAGGCTTTGAAGGTATAGAGTTCTGGGGAAGGGGCATTGAGGATAGAGTAGATGAAATACTGTCTGCGATATCTACTAGTAGGGTAAAAGTATCCACTATCTGTGCTGGCTATAGGGGAAACCTGCTAAGTCCTGATAGAAGTGAGAGAGAACTAGCTATGAAGGAGATAAAATCTAAGCTTAGTGTAGCCTCTAAATTAGAGGCAGTAGGCTTAATTACAGTACCCATATTCGGAAGAGCCGTACTTCCAGACCTATACCCACTCTATCCTACAGTTGAAGAGCTTGAAAAACGATTACTGATAGAAGAACTCAAGGATCTGGGTAGGTACGCTGAAGATGTGGGAAGCTATATTTTACTAGAGCCGCTAAACAGATACGAAACCCACTTTTTAAATCGTCTTGAGCAAGCTGTAGAGATATGTGAGGAGTTAAGAATGGAATATATTAAAATCATGGCAGATGTCTTTCACATGAACATAGAGGAGGCAGACATACCCAAGTCGATAAGAGAGGCAGGAGATTACATAAAACATGTACATCTTGCAGACAGTAATAGATATGCACCCGGATATGGGCACACGGACTTCAAATCGATATTTGAAGCTCTCAAGGACATAGGATATGAGTACTATATGGCGCTAGAGTGTAGAGTGCCCGAACCTAGAGAAGAGACACTTAAAAGGACGGTTGAATTCCTGAGGAGGCTAATGTGACTACAAAAGATGGTCAGAGAAACATAGAGTATGCTAAAAGCCTCGTGAAGAAACTACTAAATAGTTACGAACTATATTTTTCATACGATGTTCTTAACTCTGATGGACGAAAAATACTCAAAGATGTAATTAGGGCAATCCTCAGTGAAAGACCAGAAATGAGACACTTTCTAAAGAAAATTAGAGCTAAGCCAACTTTAGATAACATTATAAAACTTGCTGAAGCCTTAGGATGTAAGAAAAGTAAAGCCTCATTAACTTGGTTAATGGAGTTAGCACATGAGCAGTCCCCTAGAGTAAGAAATGAGGGTGATCTCAAATAGATTTAAATGATATCTTGTATCGAACTCCATCTACTAGTACTACCTCCAGTACCTGGCTTAATGGGGAATTCGTAACCGCATCTGGGACATATAGCATATCCACAGTCTCCAAGTACTGACAAATTACAACGACTACACATCATAGCTCTTGAGTACTTTATATCGAACTGAAATCCGCACTTTGGACATCTTAGTATGCCCAATCTCATCACCTGAGATAGATACTTTAAGGGAACTTAAAAATCTCTCTCCACTATGCCATCTTATAGTAATACCGTGGTAGTATCCTTAATATTGAAAGGAGTAATTGAACACCTCTATAGTATTATACCTCTATTATCTTCATTTACGCATTTTAAATGTATAAATAGTATTTTTAATGTTCTAAATAGAACATATTAGTATGCTTCGTAAACATCCTATTACGAATGTGATAAATAAGAATTGTCATAGAAATACGCTAAGTGAGGACCTATGGATGCTAAGATAGTAGCAATAGTGGTTATAGCACTGATAATAGGAGTACTTATAGGATATGCTATTAATGTACCGAAAATACAACAACTTGAAACAGAACTAGAAGAATTAAAAGAAGCAGCTGGAATGGTGCCAGAGCTGAAACAACAAATCGATGAGCTGAAAAGCGAAAATGAAAAGCTGAAAAGTGAATTAGCTAAGTACACGAAGTCCTATGTAGATGAGATAAAGAAGAGGGGAAAGTTGATAGTAGGCACTAGTGCAGACTGGCCGCCATTTGAATACCCAGAAGATGGTGGCTATGCAGGGATAGATATTAGAATAGCTCAGAAGATAGCTGAAAAACTAGGTGTTGATCTAGAGATCAAAGACATGAAATTTGCAGCATTAATAGAGGCATTAAAGACAGGAATGGTAGACATGGTGATAGCAGATATGACTCCTACAGCAGAGAGGGAGAAAGTAGTAGACTTCTCGGTTCCATACTACTTCTCAAAAGGACATGCTGTACTCATCCTTAAAGAATCCACTATAAGTTCAGTAGAAGACCTATACGGTAAAAAGGTAGGAGTCCAGCTGGGCACTACTCAGGAAGAATGGGCAAAGGAAAACCTCAAGGACAAAGCTGAGATCATAAGTTACAATAAAGTATACCCAGATATGGTCATGGTATTGATGCGCGGCGACGTAGATGCGATAATAGTAGGAGATATCGTAGGAAACGTACTAATAAACAAACATCCCGAGCTAAAAATAGGTCTCTACGTAGGAGGTAGTAGTATAGGAGCAGCAGTAGCTGTAGCAGAAGGAGCCGAAGACCTCAAGTACATAATTAACTCGGTAATCCAAGAACTCATGGAGACAGGAGAGATGGAAAAGATATTCGAAGAAGAGATAACCAAGTGGATGGAAAAGGAGTAAGAGGAAGATAAAATGCAAGAGACAATATTTTTCATACTCAGGATAATCCCTTATTTAGCCCAGGGTTTGATGATAACATTTTACGTTAGTATTACATCTTTTATAATAGGACTTGTAATAGCATCTGTATTAACACCATTAAGAGTTTTCTTAACCCCATCTCTCTCATTGATAGTGAGATCATATATAGAGGTATTGAGGGGGACGCCCCTCCTGGTACAGCTCTTCATAATATACTTTGGACTTCCCTCCCTCGGAGTGAAATTTGACCCACTTACTGCGGGAATAATAGCTTTGAGTCTTAATAGTTCCGCTTATCAAGCTGAGATTCTTAGAGCCTCTATTAAAGCTATACCAGAGAGTCAATACTACTCCGCTGAGGCTCTTGGTATGAGTACTATCCAAGTGTACAGGTACGTCATACTACCACAGGCTCTTAGAGCAGCCATACCTGCACTTGTCAATGAACTAGTCACTCTAGTAAAGGAGAGCTCCCTAGTATCTATCATAGGAGTGGCAGAGCTTACTAGAAGAGGTGAGTATATAGTAGCGTATACCTTTAGAGCTTTAGAGGCTTATCTTGCCGTAGCTATACTATATTTCATAGTATGTATGATCATGTCTCAGGTATCGAAGATTTTAGAAAGAAAGTTTAGGATACCTGGATATGAGAGAGGTGTGCTTTAATGGAAGTACTAGTAGTACAAAAACTCATAGCAGGATACCATAAAACACCAGTCTTAAGAGGAATCTCTCTAAGGGTGAATAAAGGAGAAAGAGTTGTTCTCATGGGACCTAGTGGATCCGGCAAGTCTACACTACTGAAATGTATAGTGAGACTTGTAGAGCCCTGGAGTGGGAGCATAATAATCGATGGAATTAACGTACTAGATGATGGTATCGATATTAAAAAAGTGAGGCAAAGAGTGGGCTTTGTGTTCCAAAGTTATAACTTATTCCCTCACATGACTGTTCTTAGAAATGTAACTCTTCCCCTTGAGGTTGTAAAGAGAATGGATAAAAAGAGGGCTATGGAGAGGGCATTAAAGGTCCTTGAGACAGTGGGTATGACGAAATTCAAGGATAAATACCCATTAGAATTATCTGGTGGTCAGCAACAGAGGGTTGCAATAGCTAGAGCCTTAGCTATAGATCCGGTGTTACTACTGCTAGACGAGCCTACATCCGCATTAGATCCTGAGCTAAGGGAGGAGGTTCTTGAAACTCTGAGAGATATAGCCAAAAGAGGTATATCTATGCTCATAGTAACTCACGAGCTCGACT
This sequence comes from uncultured Thermoproteales archaeon, assembly GCA_964522205.1. Lineage (GTDB taxonomy): Archaea > Thermoproteota > Thermoprotei > Thermofilales > B20-G17 > B20-G17. The sequence goes on along the minus strand of CAZFTG010000029.1, from coordinate 14,279 downwards.
TTGCTGAAGATGTAGCGGATAGAGTACTCTTCATGGATCATGGAATAATTATTGAGGAGGGGCCTCCATACGAACTGTTCTACAATCCTAAGAAAGATCGTACTAGGAGATTCTTAAAGACTATATTTAGGAGGTTATAAGTTAGTTAAAACCACGGTATAAAGTTTATAACCACTTATTACTTATACAACACGATGAAGGGCGCTGGAATATTATTTATAGATGATGAAATTGTAAGAGAAATTCTATCGATGAAAGAAACCATAAAGGTTGTTGAAGAGGCCTTTAGGGAGAAGGGAATAGGAAAAGTGATTATGCCATCTAAACTCTATGTAACGATAGATAGGTTTAAAGGAGACTTCAGAGTCATGCCAGCGTATCTTAAGGCAAGTAACATAGCAGGAGTTAAAATTGTCAGTGTCTATCCAAATAACCCTAAACTCCATGGATTGCCTACAGTCATGGCGATAGTAGAGCTACTAGATCCGGAAACAGGAAGACCACTATGTATTATGGATGGTACCTGGTTAACCGCTATGAGGACAGGAGCTGCTGGTGGAGTAGCAGTTAAGTATCTAGCACGAGTCGATTCCAATATTATAGGGATAGTAGGTGCGGGCGTACAGGCAAGAACACAACTTAAAGCGCTTAATGTAGTACTCAAGGATATAGACTTTGTGAAAGTCTATGACATTATACGGGCTAAGAGTCGGAAATATGCTAAGGATATGAAGGAAAGTTTAGGTGTAGAGGTAAGAGTGGCCGAGAATCTCGAAGAGGCCGTTAGGGGTGTAGATATATTAGTGACCACTACTCCCTCTACAAAACCTATAATTAGAGATGAGTGGATAGATGAAGGAGTTCACATAAACGCTATAGGCGCGGATGCACCTGGGAAGCAGGAATTAGATCCTGTGATACTTAAACGTGCTAAGATTGTTGTAGATGACTTAGAGCAGGCATGCCATAGTGGTGAAGTTAATGTGCCTCTTTCTAAGGGGATTATAAGTAAGGAGGATATATATGCTGAACTAGGTGAGCTAGTAGCAGGGCTTAAGCCGGGTAGAACTTCAAATGAAGAGATTACTGTATTTGACTCCACGGGACTTGCAATACAGGACATAGCTACAGCTTGGCTTGTCTATAGAGAGGCTATTAAAAGAGGTTTAGGACGAGAATTAAACTAAAGCCTATATACAAAGTCCATAAACCTCATAAGACATTCCATGAGTACACGCTCTCTAACGGAAATACCACTTCCATAATCTTCAGAAAAGAATGTACCATAATAGCCATTACCCACAAAAGTATTAGCTACTTCTATACATTCTATTATATCTACGAGATCTCCCGCATGTAAGTACATAGAAAGATCATTTAGTATCAGTATGGGAGAGGGGGCCTGAAGATACTCCAAAATACACGACTTTATATTCATAGCATTACGCACTGCTAATGTAATTATCTCGTCCTTAGACTTTCCTGAGAGCCTAGGTGTATACACTATTTCTGGAGCTAGGTATTTCACTCTGCTAGTAGCGGTAGTATAAATGCATAGTTTCCCGCCGATATTACCTACAGGTTCTGGAGCCATATCTATAACTGTTATATAATCGTCGAGTTTCATTTTGACAAATTCCTCTAGTACTCTTGCTGTTAACCTAGTCTTACCACTACCGATATCACCTACTATTAGGGTTCGTCTACCTAATAGATTTTTCACATTAAGAAGTGATCCTGCATACATGTTCATGACCAATGCTTAAATCTATTAATAGTACTTACTATGAGGAATCCAATTATCGATCCAGGAATTGAGCTTAATGCCCATCCACTCCATAAAAATAGTAGAGCTGTTATTATCCCCTCTTCTAGTCTTGATAACATTCTCGCATCCCCTATGATAGGAGCTAGAACAAGTAATGATAACGTTCCACCTATGAAGACTGTACCCAAGGGTTCGGTAAAAGCAGCCAGTTCTGCATACTTTTTAAACTTCGTACTCCTCTTCATTAGATTGTAAGTAAATCCCACGAGAACAGCTCCTGGTACTCCTCCGGGGATCGAATAGATGGTGCCTATTCCTAAAAACATCCTTATTATACCGATAGTGACAGCTATTAGAGCTGCCCATAGGGGACCTAAAAGAATGCCAGCAATCACGTTAATCATATGTTGTCCTGGATAAGCCTTACTCATCAATACTGGAAACCATATAAATGGAGCTATGATAACTCCTATTGCAGTGAGTATAGCCATTAGACTCAATCTTCTAATATATGAGCTCATCAATATAAGAGAGATCTAGACCTAGATTTAAATATATAGGATTAAAAACAGGTTAGGATAGTTTTATGGATCTAGATCTTTTCCAATGCGTAAAGTAACTCCGCAGTTAGTAGCGCAGCTCCCGCTGCTCCCCTTACAGTATTACTTCCTAGTACCACGTACTTGATACCTTTATCAAAGACATCATCCTTTCTAACTCTACCTACAGTTACAGCCATCCCTCTATAGGCCATCCTATCCAATCTAGGTTGAGGTCTGTCTTTCTCTTCTCTGAATATAATGGGTTTGGGAGGAGCTGTTGGAAGTCTTAGTTCTTGGGGTATTCCCTTAAAGTCCTTTAATATGCGAATTACCTCATCAATACTCGATGGAGCCTCTATCAGTTCTACAAATACAGCTTCTAAATGACCTTCAATTACAGGCACTCTATGACAAGACGCTGAGACTTGGATCTCTAGGGGAACTATGGTCTTGTTCTCTAGTTTACCGAGGATCTTTCTCGTTTCTGAGGTAACTTTTTCCTCCTCCCCCTCTATGTATGGTATTATATTGTCCAGTATGTCCAGTGAAAGTACTCCTCTATATCCAGCTCCACTTACTGCTTGCATAGTGGCCACTCTTACAGATTTAATTCCGTAAGAGTCTAACAGTGGCTTTAAAGTGAGTGTAAGAATTGCCGTTGTACAATTAGGTGCCTTGAGTATACATCCCTTCCATTTTCTTTTAGTCCTCTGTACTTCGATTATCTCTATGTGATCTGCATTTACCTCTGGATTTATAAGAGGTATATCCTCTTCCATCCTTAAGAAACTGTTAGTAGACACAATAGTAGTTCCACTCTTGGCTAACTCTGGCTCTAAGGACATGGCTATTGATGAGGGTAGTGCAGAAAATACTATATCTAGATTAGAGAACTCTTCAACTCTAGGATAACAAAGTCTCATATCAGCTACACTTTCGGGAGGATCCCTATCCCAGATCCATAGAACAGCCTCTGAGTACTTTTTTCCAGCCTTTTCCGAAGACCCAGCTAATTTAGTAATTTCGAACCAAGGGTGCTCATGTAATAGCTGTATAAAACGCTGACCTACGAGGCCTGTAGCCCCTAAGATCCCCACACTTACTCTATCTACCATGCACAGGAACCCCCATTTCTTCTACTATTATAGAGTGGAGGCTACGTAGAATATCATGTATATTTTCTTCAGAGCGAGGGGTCAACGTAACGTAGTAGTCGTTCAGAGCGAAATTCCTTGGTTTGGTTACTTTTAGTATCTTTTGAAGATATAAGCGTACACCATGACCTATTAGCACGATTTGTCCATCACTCATAGTTATGACTTTTAAGGGAGGGGGTGATATTGCTCGATCGATAATAGTACCCTCTACAAATCTAGAAGGAGGACCTATGATTACTTCTCCTTTATAAGCTACAAGTGGTTTAAAGGTAAGTGGATGGAAATTTTTCACCCTGAACATAGCCATTACATCAGCCTCTTTAATGTTTACACGTCGTAGTACCTGGGGTGATCGGACTAGTTTAGGATCGGCTGTAAGTATACCCTTACTATTGGTGAAAAGTCTTATACGAGAAACTCTAAGTGCTGCACCTATAAGAGTTGCAGTTAGATCAGAGCTACCCCTACCCATAGTGGTTATCCTACCATCGGGAGTCCTACCTGTAAAACCAGCTATAACCACTATTACATCATTAGCTATAAGAGGCAAAATAGTCTTCCTTATTTGATAAAGACTCTCTTTGATAAGAGGATTAGCATTTCCGAATCTACTATCAGTAATAATACCAGCCTCTCCACCTGAGAGAGAGACTGCAGCTAAGCCCAGTCTTCTAATATACTCTCTCATTACCACAGAAGACATACGTTCCCCTAGAGAAAGTAGGCTATCTGTTGATTGAGGATCATAAGTACGGGATTTAATGAGTTTCAGTAGTTCTTCTCCTTCTTTCATTAGTCGTGCTAGGTCTTCTAATCCTTCATTAGTCCCAATTACATCTAAGATTGAGGCATATTTCTCACCTATCTCTACTAGTTCAGTAGCATCTTTCTTATTCAACACAATATCCAATAGCTCAGACGTAGTCCCTTTCATAGCTGAAACTACAACAATAACTCTACTAGTACGTGCGTAGTCGACTATCAACCTCGCTGTGTAGTCAAAATCATGCATACTCCTGAGTATGGATCCTCCTACTTTAATCACTTGTATTTCATCTTTAAGTGATTCATTTAATCTTCCTACCATATCAACGACTATATTATGCTAGACTTCTAAAATATATTTATTTCTACGCATAAGAAACCTGTATAAAATAACTCATAGTAATACTAAGCGAAACTTTAAATTAATGCTCTGCGTACCACGTCTTGAGAGCTTTCGATATTATTAGATGCTTATACATGCTCTCTCAGCGCTCTATCTGGAGTTAATGCTTCATAGAGATTACGTTAAGAACGTCGTTCTGGTTCTCTGCTATTTTCATAACTATAGCGGAGTTCTCATCGTAGTTTTCCATTCTTACACCCCTGAGATCACCTCACATGGATAGCTATAATAATCTATGAATTGATAATTTCTACAGTACCAGGTTTTCTATTTTTCGAGAAGCCCCAAAATAGGCAAAAGTTTACGGTACTTTAGTTTAAACCCCGCTCCCTTCACCTCATTCTAAGACTCGATGAGTAATGTTTAAGTACTCATGATTCATTCGATTGAGTAGGGATATACCTTGAGGTACTATCCTCAAGTTCCCTTCGTACCAACACCTCTTCCAGTAGTGCGAAGGATGTTAGAAATAGCAGGTCTAAGGGCAAATGAAATTCTCTATGATCTAGGTTGTGGCGATGGAAGGATACTCATAGTGGCAGCTAGAGAATTTGGAGCGAGAGCTATAGGTATTGAAATAAGAAAAGACCTTGTGGAACAGTGTCATAGAGAGGTTGTAAAACATGGACTTCAAGATAGAGTAAGGATAATTCATGCAAACTTCTTCGAGGTGAATATAAGCGATGCAGATGTAGTTACACTATATTTACTAACTAGTGTTAACGAGAGACTTAGGCCTAAACTAGAGAAGGAGCTTAAACCCGGTGCTAGAGTAGTTTCTCACGACTTCGAGATCGTTGGATGGAAACCCATTAGAGTCGAAAATGTATATGAACAGTGGAGAAGCCATAAGATCTATTTATATGTAGTAGAGTGAAAATGGGGTTACATTTGAAAAAGAATTTGTTGAAGAAACCAGTAAGAGATGTTAACATAAGTAATGAGATCAAGGTCCGCGAGCTTATCGATCTCTACTCACAGATGGGGGGATTTTCCGCAAAATACCTAGCAGAAGCCGTTAATATTATAGGGGAAATGGTTCAAAGGCCTGAAGTTAAAGTCCTCCTATCATTTACAGCTAATCTCGTAGCGACGGGACTACGGGGTGTGATAGCCCAGATGATAGAAGAAAGGATCGTAGATGCTATTATAACAACTGGAGGGACGGTAGATCATGATATAGCTCGTGCGCAAGGAGGAAGATACTATGAGGGAGACTTTCAAATGGATGATCTGTTGTTACGAAGTCAAGGAATTCATAGATTAGGGTGTATACTGATACCAGAGGAGAACTATGGGAGGTTAATAGAATCCTATACTCATGAAGTGCTGGAAGAACTATATAAGACCAAGAGGGTGTGGGGTGTAAGAGAACTTCTGTGGGAATTAGGTAGGAGACTCCATGATAAAAACTCTATACTATATCAGTGTGCGCTCAACAGAGTCCCAATTTTCTCACCGGGAATTGTAGACTCGGCATTTGGTACAGCACTTATGACATTTAGAGAGAAATTGAGAACTAAAGGAAGGAAGATGTTTCTCCTCGATGTACTCAAGGATATGAAAGAGCTGGCAGATCTCGTCTTCTCGTCCGAAAAACTTGGAGGAATAGTGCTTGGAGGGGGCATAAGCAAGCATCACCTGATATGGTGGACGCAGTTAAAGGGGGGTTTAGACTATGCTGTTTACATAACTACAGCTAATGAGTGGGATGGATCACTAAGTGGCGCTAGGACTCGAGAGGCAATAAGTTGGGGAAAACTTAAACCCCAGGCCCGACATGTAACAGTCTATGGAGATGTGACTATAGTGCTACCTCTTATACTATCGAAAGTCGTGAGGAGATAAGTAAATGTACACTTACCCTATAATTAGTATCTTGATCTCTTCCACAGTAAGCTATATTTCTATGAGACTTCTCATACCAATATTAAGAGCTAAAGGTATTATCAGTGTAGACGTACACAAGCCTGACAGACCGACTGTAGCTAATATGGGAGGTATTAGTATATTCATTGGTATATTAGCTTCATACATTCTCCTAGTGTTTCTAGGCGTATCTCAAGATCTCTTTATCAAGTTAATGACTATGTTGGGAGTTATGCTAATGGCTACCATTTTAGGTTTTCTAGACGACCTTAAACCTATTAAAGGATTACTAAAGACTTTTCTCTCAATACCCGCAGTACTGCCTATAATACTCTCAGCTAAGTTCTATCCGCATGTAATAGTTATAGGTAGACCTGAAGTACCTATAGTAGGAAGGCTAAGGCTTACAATAGTATATTGGATGCTACTCCCATTAGCAGTTGCAGGTCCGGCAAATGCTGTTAATATGCTAGAGGTGATGAATGGTATCATGCCTATAACATGTTCATTAGCATTAATCCCTATTATGATTGGACAGGCTCTACTGAGACGATTTGAGGACATAGTACTTACGGCTTCTTTATTTGGAGCACTATTAGGATATCTCCCCTTCAATAAGTATCCGGCTAAGGTATTCTCTGGAAATTTAGGAAGCCTGTTAGTGGGTGCATATATAGGTGCTATAGCCATTCTCAGTAGGATAGAAGTGCTGACCATGATTGCACTTATGCCTCACCTAGTTAATGCCTTCTTAGTGATATCCTCTGTAGGCTTTAAAGAACGAAGAGAAATGTCTGAAAGACCCGTAAGAGTGGGAGAGAACGGTTTCATACACGTTAACCCCTCTAGGCGTGCTCCTATAACGCTTGTGAGGTTTATTGTCCTGATTTCAGGTCCATTAAAGGAGAAGGATATAATTAAGGTAATAACCTACCTTCAGGTAATCGCAAGTATACTAGCCATATCCACAGCTCTGCTCTACCTTGTAAAAATATAAGGATGGAGTTGGTGGTAATATGCATGGTTCTAAAAGGGCAGTGCTCATCTTGGGTATGTTGTTCATACTATTATGGAGCACGCTAATTCTACTTTTAGTCTTTATAGAGAAGGTAATCCTTGTTTACGTGAAATTAAGCCTTCTACGAAGTGCTCTAGGACTTTTATTAGCAGGATTGTGGGTATACTCATGTTATAAGTTCTCTAGATGGATTTTTCATAGATTTTTGAATGTTATTCATTCTTCTCACTAGTGTATTCCTCTACTACTATGAACTTACCCTTGGGTTTAAGGTATTTCAATCTTCTACGTACTTCTTCTAATTCTCTGCCCACTCCTCTCTCCTTTCTATTAAGTTCCTCTAGTTTAACCTCTAGATTCTTCCTACTTCTGGAAATCTTAGTATAGAGAAGTTCTAATCTGGCGTACTCGATACTGTCTCTAGTACTTATAAGCTTCTCATATATTTCATCCTCCTTGGCCTTTGCATATCTTAGTTTTTCTTCGAGTTCATTTTTCTTCTTTTTGATTTCTTCAAGCTCTTTTTCTAGTTCTACTTTCCTCTTCTCTAGCACATCCAAAGCATACTCCTCAGACATCTAATTCCCCAGTCTCTTACATATACGCTTATATATGTTTATTTATTTACAGTTAAACTCTTCACAACTTTACCAGTACTATCGATTTCACCTCTTATTATCCTTGTAGAGCTTATCGGTTTACCGTCCTCAGCCAAAATTAGTCCTAAGATGACTATACTCAATTTATCAAGGCCTAATTTCTTTCTTAACGAATTTACCTTCTTCACTCTACTATAGGTCTCTGTAGTGACTATAACACATTGCACATCTTTCATATCCCTTAAGGGACCCAGTTCATCTACTAATGGTAACAACGTGCTTCTCCCTAGTAGCTTATTTTCTTTAAGAAATCTATACACTTCTCTTAGACGATCCTCATAGTCTTTAATAGGGTGAGTTTTAGGATGCTTATTGACGTAGTAATCGCTTGTAATTCCTATTATCACTTCTCTAGAAATAGCAAATGCTAAGTTCAGTAGTGTTTCATGACCTTTATGTAGGAGTGAGAATGTTCCTCCAACAGCCGAAAGTTTGAACTTCATACTCTGATCATAGCAGGAGTTCTCTAGGACTACCATCTTATTCTCTCTAATCTTCTTCTCTCAGCTTCAATAACAGCTCTGAAGAAATCATCGTTTATCTCCTTAAACTCTGAGGCTATTCTTTCAATATCGGACATACTGAGATCCCTTCCACCCATTGCTATGAGCGCTGGTAGTCCATATTTCTTTATTAGATACCTACTTTTCCTGAGTCTATTGACTATTCTTCTCTCTTTTTTACTTAAATTCTTCCATTTTTTAGCAATTATAGAGTGAATTTCATTTTCCCTACAAGCCACAATTCCTATTTCTTCTGATCCACACAATCCACATTTGAGCCTATTCATAAATTCTCTTATTCTTCCAATCTGATACCACTGACCACACTCAAGACATGCGAATACTCTTACCTCTTCTAACAATCTCACTTTAGCAGATTCTAATACTATCTTGTCCATTCTTTCAGGAGGTATTAACTCTAGTTTTCTAGATAGTTTAGTTAATGTTAGTGATGTAAGAGGTGTGGGTGAATTTAACTTCAATAATACAATCTTTCTATGATTATTACGAATATCATTTAAAAATATCTCTAATGATGCTAAATCTAGATCCTTTGTCATGAATTCATTAAGTGCTTCTTTGAAAACTATGGTATCGTGTAGCATTTTAGTTATACGCCTTATCTCAGACCCTCTTATGTCTATATTTTTTCTTAATGCTCCAAATCTCCTAGCTACGTGTATTAACCTCCTTCTGAAGAGACCAAATCTTATTACACTTTTTACTATTTGCTGATATAAATCATATTCCTTCTTTAATACTTCATGCAAACATTTAACTATATCATCGTAGTATCTATCAATATACGGAATTTGAAGTATTATAGTATAAGCATCTTGTTGAACTCCTATACTCAAGCCCACTAGCGATGCTAGTTTATCAGATAGGAGTCTAGCTAGTGCTCTGTTAGCTAAGGTACCTAGGTGAGTATGTACGACTATGAAATCCTCAAGTATTTCTATGAGAATTCTTTTATCAGTAGGTACGGGATATCCTAATGCTACCTGATCTATTATTGGTTTAATAGCGTCTAGCATGTCTCTTTCAGATATGAAGTAGTTTTTTGAGATCTCCGTTGCTATTTGTTCTGGTAAGGCACCCCTTTTGATTTCTTCTTCTATTCTCCTCTTGAGTTTTCCCACTTCTTGTGCGACTTCAAAGGGTACTGGTATTTCCTCACCAACCCAGCTTGGAATAGCTCCTGTAGGATCTTCTACTGGCCTAACATAGATCTTATCCTGTGTTATATCTTCTATCCGCCACAGACTTCCCCTGAAGACAAATTTTATACCTATCTCTCCATACTCTGCTACAAAGGCCTCATCTAGAATTCCTATTGGAGTATTATCCTGGACATTGATTACTACATATTGCTTCTCATCGGGTATCATAGAAAGATTTTCGAAGAAATATTCATATAGGGGTCTAGTTCTTCTGGGCTTTAACACGACACCATCCTCAAAGCTCACCCATGCAAGTCTAGGATACCTTTCGTGCATGTACCGTAGTACTTCTATAAGTTCATCTATTGTAAGATCCTTATATGGATAGGCACGACTATAGATCTCGTATATCTCCTCAATCCTCCACCTTCTCTTAATCTGAAAGAGAGCCGCTATTTGATGACAGAGAACATCTAGGGGTTTTTGAGGTATTCTTATCGGCTCTAATAGACCGTTCTTAGCTCTTCGAGCGATTACAATAGACTCGAGTATATCGTCGGGATCCACTGTTAAAATTACACCCTTACTTACCTCACTTACCTTATGACCACTTCTACCCACTCTCTGTACTAGTCTTATAGCTTGTCTTGGTGATCCATACTGTACGACAAGCTCAATTTTACCGATATCTATTCCTAGTTCTAGTGAAGAAGTGCAGACAAGTCCTTTGAGATCCCCGAATTTAAGAGATTTCTCAGCGTTTTCTCGTGAGATCTTAGATAACGATCCGTGATGAATTCCTAGGGGAATTTCGGGATTCCACACCTTAAAACGTGAAGTGAGCACTTCAGCTGTTGCTCTAGTATTAGTGAATACTAGTATGGACCTGTTCTTATTTAGGAGATCTCTAACAAACCTCAATTTTGCAGCAACCTCTGGATGTACATATAATTTTTCAGCTAGCTTGAAGTCCTGATCTGTTGGTTTCGGATTTATCACATTCAAGTCTATCCTTTTCATTATATCCACTTTCACTACTCTACACTTTCTTCCGACTCCTGCTAAGAACTTTGCAACCTCTTCTGGGCTACCAACAGTGGCCGAGAGGCCCACTACCTGTAGATCTGATCCTACTATGTATCTCAGTCTCTCTAAAGCCAGGGATAACTGTACTCCTCGTTTATCCTCGGCTAGTTCATGTATCTCATCTACGATTACATATCTCACATGCTTTAGATGTTCTCTGAGTCTCCTTCCAGACAGAATTGCTTGTAATGTCTCTGGTGTTGTTATGAGCATATGAGGGGGTTCTTTGCTCTGTCTAACCCTCTCCTTTTGTTCTGTATCCCCATGTCTAACTGCTACTTTAAAATCCAGTTCGTTAGCCCACCAAAGTATCCTATCTAGTAGGTCTCTATTTAGTGCTCTAAGGGGAGTTATGTATAGTATTCTTATACCATCGCCAATTCCCTCATACAATAATTTACTCAGTAATGGCAATAGTACTGCTTCAGTTTTCCCTGTTCCCGTAGGTGCTATCACCAATACGTTTTCTCCTCTAGCTATGTGCGGGATCGCCTTTTTCTGTACCTCAGTAGGAGCTTTAAAGCCTCTTTTCACGAAAGCCTCCACTACCTTAGGGTGCAAGTATTTCGATATATCTTCTAGATCTAGCTCTGTTAGCCCCATTTTAGACTACTCATTTAAGTAGTCAAATGCCTATTTTAAGTTCTACGGTGCTTAGTAGAAGTTATTCCCCAAATAATAGCCTATCGTTAATACTATTATTATACGATCATATAGTAGATTCTTAGGACTTTTATCACAATTGTACGATTATACATGGTTATTGTTGAGGGATCAATGAATAAATATTTAACTACTAAAACTTGCTGAAGTTAGAGAAATAATATTTTAGAATATAGTACTCCTCTTAGTTCATAAAAAACTAATAAAAAGAAAGCTATTCTACTTTAATTTCGACTTCTCTAGAAATACCAGCTTTTGGTAGAGTAATCTGAAGTACTCCATTCTCCAGTACAGCCTTTGCCTCATCTGGTCTTACTTTGGCAGGTAATTTTATTACCTTATGAAATCCTCTATATACTCTCTGTTTGACTATGAAGTTCCTAGTCTCTGTAAACTCTTCACCTTTTTCGGCCTTAACTTCGACAAGATCCTCACTAACCTTTATTTTTATTTCATCCTTAGAGAAGCCAGGTACATCCATGTAGATAATGTATTCATTACCTACATCCTCTAGATCAAATGGAGGTTCGTAGAAACCAAAATATTCATATACTCTTGGGAAGTGTGACCATGCCTCTCTGAATAATTTATCGATCTCCTTCTTTATATCGGCTATAGTCTTAAGTGATTCCTCTAAACTCATTTTTCCACCTACTATAATAAGTCTACATAACATAATACCTTGCTACTATAAGAAGGGAGTATTATTCCAGTATTATCTTATTTTAAACAGAAGAGCATCATGGTAAAGAGGTTATATTGTGCTATAATGACTACAACAAGATATTAAGGGACAGATATGGCATTTAGGATCTTTAATACTACAGATAGTCTCTTGAATATAGCGTAACGAATATATAGATACAGTATCCTCAGGTAATATTACCTTAAAAGCCCTCTGAACCCTTCTGTAAGTTTTAGAGAGATAACTTAAAGAGGAGGGTAGTTCACATTTGAGTAATTCTAATCTATTCACTACAATAGAGAGGTAGGGGTCTATAGGCACATGGAGGAAAGGTATGGTCTCTTTGAAGAACCCAAGAATTCTTACTAGGTAAAATGTAGTCAAATTCGAGATTCTCTGATTACTATAAGGTAACGAGAGTACTATAATCCTTAGTAGTTCAGCTAAATCGCCTGGACTATGAATTCTTCTAGATAGAATCACTAACTTTCCTATAGAATACGATTTCTCCTGAAATAATTTGTCATCCAGTTCTTTGGCAGCTGCATTTACTAGCCTTTTCGAGACTTCTATCAGCATTTTTCTATTCTCTATTTCTCTCCTTTTTAAAATAGCAGTGGATAGAATACATATTGAGTATACGAGCTTTTCTCTCATTCTGTCCTCAAGCTTTGATAGAAAATCTGTGTACTCTATAGCGGAGTCTACGAGCTCCTCTTGAGTATAGGCATCTATTTCATAGTCAATATCACCTATGTTTTCGATAAACTTGTGAAGTTCTCTAGCTAGCTTTTCACCATTTAATTTAAATCTCCAGGACATAGAGTCTAGTACTGAGAAGATATAAGTATGCAGTAGAAGTGAGTTTATCGGACGATTTACACTTATACCGCACATGTTGAGTTTTTTCATAAAATAACTAAAGGCTTCACTTTTTATATCCTCTAGTATGAGTCTAAAACTATCAAATTCTCCTCTCAGTACTTCAGATACTAATGTATCTATACTCAGTTCCGATTTTACCATTTAATATTTCACCATACTCTTTAGATAGCTCTTTTAATTCATTAAGCCTAGTATATAAAGTCTCCTTGAGAGATGACTTAAGTATGTCCTTCTGATTACGGACGCAGTTAAGACACCTTTTAAGCCTAGAGGCTAGTACAGGATCCTTTAAGATCTCTTCCACCCACCTCAAGATCCTCTGTTCTACCACTTCGTCTATCTCAGAGTAGGGTATTAAAGATACTAGATCAGCTAACTTTTTCACATTTTTTATAGATACTATCTTTGTCCTCTTTATTCTCACTGTTAGAGGAACTCCTTGATCCCTAAGCCTTTTCCTGATCTCCGGTCCCATAATCGGTAGTACCTCTCTGATACCTCGTTGAGTTAAAACATAACCATTACCGACTTTTCTTATTAAGCCCCTAGATTTTAGACTTCGGATATATCCTGCTACCCTTTGTATACTAAAGCCTGTTATATCGGATAGTTCACAAGCACTCATGGGTTCTTTACACATAGCTAGTACCATGAGTACCTTACTACCACCCTTTCGCATATGTCCAAGTATAGTTCAAAGCTTTAGATTTCACTTACGTTCACAAGACTAACCTAATAGCCTCATAACCTGTACATAGTATCCATATCAGGATTCGATCCGAAGAGACGATAATGTAGAAGTGAAAAAGTAAGTTATCTGTAAATTCTTTCCTATATTTAGGTCTTAATTTAAATTTTTCAACTAGGTAAATACACTCAGAACGATGATATCATTACAGGACTAGCTTCACTCAGGATATTTAAGGCTCATAGAGAGTCCCTAAGAGACCTTCTCTCATACTATTTCTCAAGGAAACCAGTCATTCATAACATAGTTGCTTAGATTTATAAAAACTCTCATAATAGTATTATTTTACAATTATGAACACTATAAGATGATTGAAGACTTATAACCGAAGTTAATGTATAGTAAGACTTAATTACTTGAAACCT
>CAZFTG010000028.1:18551-20897 GCA_964522205.1 uncultured Thermoproteales archaeon | reverse complement strand
AGGATTTAAAGCATGGTAAGTTGAAGGGTTCTGCTGTACTACAAATTCGATAACTCCTAAAACTGCTATAATCATGTCCTGAGCATTCTTTAAGTCAACTATTAATTATATGGAACAATGGATTAAAGGATCTATTGTAGCTAAAATACTTATTCTATTCCTAATTTTTCGTTTATCTCGCTCTGGTATTCCTCTATCTTTAGTTTTTCTATATCTTCTATCTTTACAGGTTCTCCTAGTACTGAGGACTCGTATATGGCAAAGATTATCGCCATGTCCCTATAGGCTTCCCAACCATCTACTTCAGGCTTTACTCCATGTATGCATGCATAGTAGAAGTCGTATATCTCGGTAGCGAAAGAGTAGGTAACTCCATGTGGGAACCATTTCTCCTCTAGCTCTTTATCCATTAAACTCCTGAGTCTATCTCCGAGATAGCGTCCCGATAGCTCTTCTACATAGTCTTCATGTTGTATTCTAATGGATTTAAGCCTATAAGCCCAGGGTGGTCCTTCTATCGCTATAGCTCCTCTAGACCCGTAGATCATTCTAGTCTCAATGGTGTATGCCGGTGTCGCTCTGCTCCAGAACCAATGGGAGTACGTATTTCCCTCGTAGAGTATCAGTGCGAGTGAGGTATCGTCTACTGTGACCTTTAGACCACTCTTCATAGGCTCGTAGAGAGTTACCTTACCGTATACTTCTATAGGTTCCTTACCTAGATGATATCTATCGAGATCCGCCATATGAACACCTCCATCGAGCACCCAACTACCTCCAGCCTTGAACTTATCCTCTCTCCAGCCCGCATGGTAGGGATTCCAATGTGCGATAGTCCACATTACGAGTCTAGGCTCTCCTATTAGGCCTTTGTCTATTGCCACTTTTACAGCTCTATCCTCAATTCGTCTTCGATAGTTTTCGGCTACTGCTAGTACTTTATTGTACTTCTCTGCAGTCTCTATTATCCTCTTAGCGGCTCTCATAGTTATTGCTAGTGGCTTTTCTATCAGAACATTTAACCCCTCCTCTAGACAATCTATAGCTACTGTGTGATGTAGATAATGGGGAAGACAGATATCTACTGCATCTAAGTCGACCTCTTTAATCATTCTCTTATAATCAGTGTATACTCTTGGAGTGGTACCTTGGAGGACTGCTATTTTAGCGACTGCCTGTTCAGCCTTAATTCGATCTAGATCGCATATGGCTGCCACCTCTATGTCCTCGAATCCAGCTCTGTAAAACTGAGCTATGCCTTCAATGTGTCGAATGCCCACTCCTCCACAACCTATCACAGCCAACTTGAACTTCAATATGTTACACCCGTGGTGAGTTTAACCGACCTATATTTAATGCTATTGTTAGAGTGAGCTTTAAATGTAGCATCTTCTCTTCGATATCGAGGACTAACTACGATGTTTAGAAGACTGGTGATTTTAGCTTTAGTAGTAGTCGTAAGTATTGCACTAGTCATTTACCTACTACCCCTTCTTCGTAGACCAGAGACCATCGAATGCCCTAAGTGTCATAGCAGGTTGGTGTGGACACCGATTGGCACTAGAAGCGAGAACTTTATGTGGCGCTGTCTAGTATGTAATAGTACTTGGATTAAGTCATATTCTGAAGCCGCATATAAGAAGTGGAAGGAGTATTCAATAATAATAGTTAGAGACGCTGTACTAAACTATATAAAGTTGCACCATCCTGACGCTACTAAAAGAATGCCAGAGAAATTTAAATGGAAGTATGAAAAGAAGATAGTAGAAGGAGAAACTCTACACTTATTCACTCACACGGATAAAGGTATTTGGACCGTCAGTATACGAAGATTACCAGAATACGATTTCAGTGTTAGGGTCAAGTATAGACCTAGCGGAGAAGTCACGATTCCGGAGAGGATTCTGTGGATAGGAATTTTCGATAATCTAGGCGTAGTAGTGGAGTTGGAGTACCACCACATATATTAGAAATAAATCATTTCGTTCTCTTATAATCAGCAAACTCTTATAGCTTTAAGTACTCTAAATAAATGATGAAGCTTAGGATCGATGAGGATAGGTTGTTGGAGTTGTTAGAGGAGTGGCGTAAAGCTGATGAGGAGGCTAGAAGAATTAGAAGAGAATCAGCAGATTGGAAATTCATAGAAGAACAACCAGAACCCATAAAAACAGCACTAAAACTACTAGTAGAGACAGGAGACCTATGGGTAGCCTCTAAGATATCTGGACTAAGTCTCTCTAAGTTTAATGAAATACGTTTAAAAGCTAAAATTCCACTGGTGGTTACTTGAGATCTTAAGATGATCTCGAAGTTATTTAACATATCATTGAGCGAACTTAATGA
>CAZFTG010000028.1:15793-18451 GCA_964522205.1 uncultured Thermoproteales archaeon | reverse complement strand
GAGATCTTAAGATGATCTCGAAGTTATTTAACATATCATTGAGCGAACTTAATGATCTTAGATTGAAAGCTAAAGTTCCACTGATCTTATCCTAATATGTAGTGCTCAAAACCCGGCTAACTTATGTTAGCATGCTCATTGAATAGTGTAAGGTTGGTAAGGGAGATTTTTATAGCTTTTAGACGAAAGAAGAACGGTGTATCGGAAAATGGAGGAGAATAAAATAATAGTCTGTCCTATATGTTTTGGATCGAGAATTGACCTCTTTCTTGGTGGTTATGCTGGTAAGATTTATCGCTGTCTCGACTGTGGCTATGTAGGGCCAATAGTTCTAGAGATGGAGTTAGAAGAATACATGAAGTTACTAGAGAGAAAGAGACTTGAAGACGAAGGGCTTGAGAAATGATCACTCTAACTTTATGATTTCGTGATCTACGAAAACCCGATATCAATAGGATGGAATTTAATGAAGACCTTCGCATTACTGTAGGAGATCCTTTAATATTCTTTTATCCCTACACTTGTCTATAAAATATAGGATAACAGAACAATCAAGTGAGCTCTTAACCGAACACTCGGGGATTCACATCCCTCTGGCCCGCCTCTCTATTCGTAGGCTTTACTTTACCTTCCATCCACAGATATCATTTGCACAGATTATTCCCGAGATAGTCACGGCCTCTATACCACCTCCCGGAAATGTCGATGCACTGGCCAAGTATAATCCCTTTATGGGAGTCTTAAAATACGGCCTTTTAGTATGGATTGATTGATCAAATGAGTAGATAGCTCCCTCGGGCATGGAGGTGTATCTTTCATAGGTTTTCGGAGTAGCTGCATCCATTACGACTATATGTTTGCTCAGCTCCGGGATTATCTTTTCAGCCTTCTTAATGAGCTTCTCCGCGAGTGCCTTCTTTAATTTAAGGTACTCCTTCGTCCTCCTCTCTGGAAAATCATGATAATTAGCCTCCGTTAAGATCATTACGCTGGCCTTACCCTCTGGAGCAAGGCTCGAATCAGCATTAGAGTTTATGACTAGATAATATCCCTCATCGAGGTTAACTATTATCGATGGATAATCTCTTAGATTCATATCAAGTCCTAAAAAGACTGCGAAGCACGAGGGAGACATTTTCAATCCTCTGATATATTCAATGAACTCTTTATCGAGAAATCTTTCATTAACTAATTCTAGAAATGTCGTCTTGGCGTTTGCATTAGCTACGATAACCGGGGCCTTAAACTTCTTTTCTCCAGCCCTCACACCTTTAACTCTTCCATTCTCCACCAGTATCTCATCGACTCTACATCTAAGTATGACTTTTCCACCATGATCCTCAATGAACTTCCTTAAGGTCTCGGCGAAGTTCTGTGCTCCTCCCTTCGGAAAATATCCCCCATGAATGTAGTATGAGACTACGGCTGTCAGGGCGCTACTTGCTCGAATCTCACTGGGTTTCGCACCGATATATCCTATCAGAGCACATAGGAGGGCTTTCAGGTCCTCGTCTTTAAAGTATTCATCGAGCTTCTCCCTAAATGTCTTATTCATCCAATCACAGAAATGAGGATGCTCTTTAGGGTAGTTTAGAAGTTTCTTCGATCCAAATACCTTCACAATAAGTTCTGCTGGCAATGGAACTCCGTAAATATCCGCCTCCATATAGCATTCATCGTATGCCATCTTTGCTTCCTCAAAGAATCTTCGAATATTCTCTCCCTCAGCTGGAAACATCTCTGATAATCTCTCAATGAATTCGTCGAGATTCTCTGCCTCGATAGCTTTTCCTTGAAAAATATACCTTAACCTATTCTTCACGAAGAGCTCTTCGGATTTGAGTCCTAGCTCTCTTAGGAGATAGGTTATCGGCCCCTTCTCCCATAAACCACTTACATCCGATACGCCTACGTTAAAGGTAAAACCATCCCTATTGAACGATGAACAATATCCTCCTACTCGATAGTGTTGTTCTAGAATAAGGATTTTATAGCCTCTCTTTGACAGGAGCGCTCCACATGTTAGGCCCCCGATTCCGGATCCCACAATTATCACGTCATATTCATCTTCAGCTTTTGGCTTTTTCGGATCGACCTCAACTCTCCAATCGTATTTCCTGAAATCTCTCGTTAGGAAATATGCTGATAGCTTCTCCGGCAGGAGTATGGAGAGAATCACTCCAATAACGATCAAGATGTTTGAGGTTACTCTTGTATATGAATTACTGAGTGTTATTGATATTATCGAGTTTAAGAGAAAGATCATCGACCATATCCCTGATATCGCATCGTTAACTAGAAGAAACGTCCTCTCCCTCCAGTAAATCCTGGGATAATCCCTCTTAGAGACTTGGAAGGTAAAGGGCTTCCTTATGGCGATCGAGATCAATGCCATTATGGATAATGCCAAGTATCCTAGGAAGTATGGCCTCTCGACGAATATATCAAGATTAAATATGTATGTGGCCATGGATGCCACTGTGAAATATATCAGCGATGTAAGGTCCATTGGATTAAATTCTCGTAAGCGTACTTGATTCATAATAAGTATTGTAGTGATTACAAGTGAGATGAGGACTCCGACCCTTAGATTGAAGCCACATAGAATCCAATAGAGGATCCATGGAATGAAGGAAATCAGGATAAAGATCATTCCAG
>CAZFTG010000028.1:0-15693 GCA_964522205.1 uncultured Thermoproteales archaeon | reverse complement strand
AGAATCCAATAGAGGATCCATGGAATGAAGGAAATCAGGATAAAGATCATTCCAGGAACTTTACTCATAGTCATCTGTATCAGCCTTATCCAGTCTAACTTAGATGATGATTTAAAGCTTTAGGTTTCTCCACTAAGGATGATTGGACTGTTTAAAAATTTGCTATCTTTAGGATTTCATGGAAGAGAGTTCTACACTTAATCTTTGATGAGCTCATTAACTAATCTTAGGGCATAGCTTAATAGGGCGTCCCTCAGTTTAAGAGGAATTCTTGTGAAATGTACTTCTAAGTTAAAAGCTCCTTTATATTCTATCTCTTTAAGTCCTCTTACTACAGCATTCCAGTCTATTTTACCCATGAAGGGTAGTAGGTGCTGTTCTCTAAATCCATCATTGTCCGATATATGAGTCGCCACTAGGTAGGGACCTATGATCTTTATAGCCTGATATTGATCGAAACCCTGTATACTTGGAATGATGTGATTTGTATCTAGACATATGCCTATTCTCTTAGAGCCAATGCTCTTGACAAGCCAGAGTAGTTCATAGGGATCTGCACCGAATATCCTCTCTCCTGGTATAGAGTCGTGAAGTACAGGGGGTAGGTTCTCTATGGCTATTCCCACTCCCGTTACTTCAGCAACCTCTAGTAGCTCTAGAAAACCTTCGAGATTACTTCTCTTAACATCGTTTAAGGCCTCCAAGGTCCTATACCCGGCTTTTCTATTACTGGGATGGAGTACTACCCATTTAGCTCCTAATTCTCCAGCCCAGATAATGGACTCCTTAGCTTGTCTCATGAACTTACTTCTCTCCTCCTCTGATCTTCTGGCCATTCCAGGGTTACGCCCATGTACTTGGATTATGGAGATACCTAGCTCCTCACATAGTTTTGCTATTCTACTCGCTTTACCTTCATCAAATCTAGAGGAGCCAAGATTTATCTCTACACACTTCCAACCTATCTCTGCTAACCTCTTGATTTCCTCCTCTAACTCTAGTTCTGGGAAAACACTAGTTGAGATTGAAGGGATCATTTCATAAGATGATTCGCTGGGTATTTTAAGGGGTCTATTAGTGCTGCCTGGCATTTCCTATTCCTTCTTATCAAAAGCCTCTATTATTTATCATTTTTCCTTCAAGTAGTTCTCTAGATTAGATTGATCTTCTTTAAGTCATATCTCCACATGTACAGAAGATCTCGTGTATAACATCGTATACTGTTTCGAGTCCTTCTGATCTCTTAGCTGAGATTACTACGGGCCTACAGACGGTCTCAGTAGCTCTGATAAGGTCTATTAAAGTCTCAGATATTTGCGCTAGTAATCCCTCATCTGCCTCCTCCACAGCTCTTTCGAGTCTCTCTAGACCGCCTAATATTAGTTCATAGCTCTCTTTGCTCAGGAGATCAGCTTTGTTGATTACTAGTACTCCAGGTATTCCTAGTCTCAGTTGTACTATCACTAGTAGTAGTCTTGCTGTAACTATATCTGATACACTTGTAGATAATGATGCGTCCATTAGCAGTAGGCCTAAAAGCTTCACATATTTATGTAATTTATTAATTATAGCGGGTCCAGCTCTAGTGAATATGAAAAGCTCCATCTGTCCTGGAGTGTCTACAAGTATGTAATCCATCTCTAAGTTCATTATGCTCTTAACTATATCATCACATTTTGTCGCTATTATATCCATGGCTCTTATGAAAGCTCCATTCGGTCCTAGCTTCTCCGAATCCATTATATCTATGACCTTTACTATATCTCTTACATCTAGAGAGGGGTTGTATGGTAGGTATCGTACTCCTGGATCTAAGTTTATAATTCCTACATCCATACCTACATTCTCCTCTATCCATTTCTTTAGATTAGCTACTAATGTGGTCTTTCCACACCCTGCTGGTCCTAGTACTATAATTCCTGTCTTCATACTAATCCAAAGTGTTTTACTCCATCTTAAATTTCTGTCCTTATAACCTGGAAGAGAGCTATAATATCTATGGATATGAATTTGTAGTGTACACATTTACATAAAAATTATTAAGACAAGTTCACCATTGGAGTGGGTGTACCCTTGGAGGCTAGAATAGTCAACTTTGAACTGGGAGGTAAGCGTCAATATCCAGACAGGGTTATCATAGAGATAGAAGGTGTCAAATCCCTAGCCGAGGCTATGAAGTTCATAAATAAAAAGGTAGTATGGATTACGCCCACTGGAAAGAAGATAATCGGTGAGATAAGAAAGCCCCATGGAAGAAAGGGAAGACTTCTAGCAGTCTTTAGAAAAGGACTGCCGGGTCAAGCTTTAGGTACCAGAGTTATCATAACAGGGTAGTAGCCTGAAATTTAACTCCACTCTCACAGTTATTTTAATAACTCTCTCAAGCAATATCTATTCGGGTGTCTAGGTTGTACTATGAAGACCTTGTTAGAATGTTAGAGAAGATAGAGGCTACTTCTAGTAGACTCGAGATGACAGCGCTTCTAGTGGATCTATTTAAGAAGACTCCTGTAGAATTGATAGACAAAGTTATCTATCTCATTCAGGGTAAGTTAGCACCAGACTGGGTAGGTATAGAACTTGGAATAGCAGAGAAATTAGCCATGCGTAGTATTGCACAGGTTTCTGGAAGATCTATCTCTGAGATAGAGAAATTATACAAGACCCTCGGAGACCTAGGGCTTGTGGCTGAGGAGATACTAAGTAAATACAAAGCAGTAAGTATACTCGATTTCTTTGGCACTTCTCCGACTGAAAAGGAGAAACTGACCATAGACAAGGTATATAATACCCTTATGAAGATAGCTAAAGCCTCGGGACCAGGATCTCAGGATACTAAGATTTCACTACTAGCATCAATTCTCAGAAATTCGTCTCCTAAGGAGGCTAAGTATATAATGAGAACTATCACTGGTAAGCTGAGGCTTGGAATAGCCGATATGACAATATTAGATGCTCTTACTATTACCTTTACAGGCTCTAAAGCGCATAGGAGTGTTGTAGAGAGAGCCTATAACACTTATCCTGACTTAGGCTATATAGCTAAACTAATGGCTAAAGAGGGATTAGAAGGTGTGAAGAAGGTGAGAATTACTATAGGAATTCCCATACTACCGATGCTAGCGGAGAGATTGACATCTCCGACAGAAATACTAGAAAAATTAGGTGGTAGTTGTCTGGCCGAATATAAGTATGATGGGGAAAGAATGCAGATACACAAGATGGGGGATAAGATCACTATATTCAGTAGGAGGCTAGAGAACATAACACATCATTATCCAGATGTAATTGAACTCGTCAGAGAGGGAGTGAAGTGCAGAGAGGCTATAGTTGAGGGAGAGGGAGTTGCTATAGATCCCATTAGTGGTGAAATGCTACCATTCCAGGAACTAATGCATAGGAGGAGAAAATATGATATAGAAAAAATGGTGGAAAAGTACCCAGTCTGCCTATACTTATTTGATTGCCTATACGTTGATGGTGAAGAACTTATAGATAGACCACTAATTGAGAGGAGAGAAAAGCTTGAGGAGATCGTGGAGATCTCTGATAGGTTAAGAATAGCTACAGGGGATATTGTAAGTGATGCGAAGACTCTAGAGGCGTTCTTTGAGAGAGCTGTAAGTGAGGGATGCGAGGGGATAATGTGTAAGTCGATAAAGGATGATTCTATCTACCAGATGGGAGCTAGAGGATGGCTTTGGATAAAGTTCAAGCGCGATTATAGGTATGAGATGAGCGATACTGTGGATCTCGTCGTAGTTGGCGCCTTCTATGGTACTGGGAGACGTGCTGGTACTTATGGTGCACTACTCGTAGCCGCCTATGATCCTGATGAAGATATGTTTAGAACCGTATGCAAAGTGGGTAGTGGATTTACAGATGAGGATCTAGCTAAACTCCCGGAAATGCTAAAGCCCTATGAAATCCCTCATAGACATCCGAGAGTAGACTCTAAAATGGAGGCGGACGTCTGGTTTACTCCATCTCTCGTGATAGAGGTTATAGGTGCAGAAATTACACTAAGTCCATTACATACCTGTGCCTGGAATGTCATTAGGGAGAATGCTGGTCTAGCCATAAGATTTCCGAGATTTACAGGAAGGTATAGATTTGATAAGAGTCCAGAGCAGGCTACTACTATTAAAGAGATCGTTGAAATGTACAAGTTACAGAAGAAGACACCCACTAAATAGTATACTAGATTAGCATCATTAGCTGGACTTTTCCCTATCTAGCATTCTCTCCAAAGTCCATCGGAAGGCTCCTCTTATATCTCTTATTCTCCTCTCATCTCTACAGTTTCTCACGAGGACTTTTGTCAGAATTCCCTCTTCCTCAATAATCTCATACTCTAGGACAGCCTCTGGATTTAATACTCCCTCCTCTACTTTCTTTAGGTCTTCCTCTTTCATCTTGTCCAGTAGTCTCTTTATGAAGAAACTCTCAAAGGGTGGTGTGGACGTCCTCACTTTGACTGTGGGTATGAGTTCGAGTAGGTCTTCATATATTATGACTTTTCCTATAGTCTCCTTATTCCTTCTAGATACTACTTTTATTTCCTTTATAGGAGCCCTCTTCTTCTCTACAACCTCAGGCCTTACTAGTTCTGAAGCCGGTTTAAAACTGATTGATCCAAGTATCGAGTCTATCACTTCCAGAAGTTCTCTTATGAGAGAGATTTCTTCCTCAAGCTCTTCTAGTCTTCTTTCAAGTTTCGTCTTAATACCAGCCAATTTCCTAACTCTATCTTCCTCCATTACTACCACTGATTACTGTCTCTTCTCCCTATTAAATATAAGCACAATACCGCTTCAATCTCTAATTTACACTTTCGTGTGGTTACAATGGTAATTCATAAATGTTTTACGATGATTATTAAAGGATGATCCTATGATTGCCTCTGTGGGCAACATTAATTTGGACATGTTCTTTAAAGTACCTAAACTACCCGAGAGAGGGACTGCTATAGAGACTCGGGAGCATTATACAAGCGGAGGAGGAGCAGCAGCAAATCTAGCAGTTGCCGTAGCTAGATTAGGAGTTAAAGCTAGATTCATAGGATATGTAGGTAACGATGAAGTGGGAAGGAGACTAGTGAGGGAGCTCCATGAGGAAGGAGTTGATACTTCATTTATAAATGAGGTTGATGAGAAAAGCGGTACAGTCGTAATATTGATCGATGAAGAAGGAGAAAGAACAATGATAGCCTATAGAGGAGCGAACAGGAGGCTAAGCTCTGAAATCATAACCTATAGCTCGCTGAAGGGAGTGGAGATATTACACATAGCTAGTCTTAAGGGGGATTTAATGGTAGAGATAGCTGAAAAGGCTAGATCATTAATTAGAGACATAAAAATCTCTTACGATCCTGGAAGTACTATTCTGTATGCTACTAGAGATATCGTAGAGATGATAGGGGTAGTAGACATCCTGCTTCTAAATGAGATAGAGTATTCCAACTTATTGAGGTACTGTGGGGATGCATTAGAGATCTTCAAAGGTAATTTAGAATATGTGGTAGTCAAGAAGGGGAAACTAGGTGCAATGCTTATCAAGAGAAATGGTAAGCACTACTACGCTAAGGCCTTTGATGTTAGAGTAATCGATACTACAGGTGCTGGTGATGCATTTAATGCGGCTCTCTTGGTAGGAATCTCTCTTAATTTATCACCACAAGAAGCTCTCGTATTCGCTAATGCTACTGCTGGTCTTAAGGTCATGAGAAGAGGGGCTAGAGCCTCTCCTACACTCTCAGAGGTTACAGAGTTTCTCATGAGAAGAGGATATCAGGATTTAGCTTATACTCTCTTAAGTAAGAAAAAGAATTTTAAAGAGGGGTTGTCTCAAAATATAGGAGAAGAGGTAAAGAATTGTGGGTACTAAATGTAATGTCTTCTGCCCTAAATTTAGATGTCTAAAAAAAGCGTTAAAGATCAGATATAGCGGAGGAAAACCTCTGGCATGGTGTACGTGGGTTAATGATCCATGTAAAGGATATAAATGCACCTACGCCTTCTGCACATCACATGCAATGTTACCCGATGGTACTTGTACCCTACTATCCCCAAGGAGTAATATCAAGAAGAAGAGTCTAGAAGAGGAGATGCTGGAGGAAGAGAGGAAGTTTGCTAGTATAGAGAGAAAACTGAGGAAAGTAGGAAGAAGAGATTTAATCGACATAAGCTGACATGGTGATATAGTACTTTGAATTATAGGGAATACTCCTTAACAAAGAGACGCCTTATTCTGGAGCTGAAGAAATCCCTACCACTGGAATCTATAGAGAGAGCACTAAGAGACTCCCATGCTAAAAGACGTCCTAGACCATGTGGAATAACTGTACATACAGCTGTTGGCTGTATATTTAACTGTGCCTACTGTTACATAGGTAGTATGGGATTTCCTACGGATAGTATACAGCCCTATGCCCTAACAGGTCTGGAACTCGTTTACGCACTTTTAAACAATGAGTACTTCGTACCGGGTTTGGAAGGTACCTACATAGCCATAGGAAGTGTTACCGAACCCCTAGCTACACGATCGGTCACTAACAAAACATTTGAGTATATGAGCTCTATTCTTAGATTCCTTAAGAATCCTCTTCAAATATCTACTAAGCAATTTATAGGTGAGAGGCTGGTCGAGAGATTTAAGGCTTTATCACGAACCGCCCCTATAAGTATACTCATTACCATAGTTACTCTAAGTAAACATAAGCTCCTAGAACCTAAAGCTCCTCCTCCTGAGTTAAGACTTGAATCCATTAGAAACCTGAGTATGAATAATATTAAGCCTACACTATTTCTACGCCCTATAATGCCTGGAATAAATGATGAAGAGGCATATGATATTATGCTAGAGGCTAAGAGGAAAGGGGCTACTTCTGTCGTAATAGGAGGGTTTAGAGTTACCCGAAAAATACTTCATAAATTAGAAAGCTTAGGATTCAATACAAAAGAGATTATGAGGAGATTAAAGGGGAGAAGAGTTCTCGAGTATAAGCAGGTGAGTGTTCCATATAGCGATATCAAGTCCTCTCTTATTGCTTATGCGAGAGAGATAGGAATGATCCCTCTTCCATCTGCCTGTTGTGCTAATACCTACAATATCTTCCTCTCAAAAGGAGTCAGAATTCCATGTTATGGTCTATGTTATACAAATCTATGTCTATCATGCCCAGTTAACTGTATTGAAAACCTACCTCCAGTTCATGAAGAAGATATTAAGTACGCAATAGCGAAAGTAGTAGATTCTAAGTTAGAAGTATACCATGACAAGGGTACACTAGTAATTTTAACACAGTCTAAAAGAGATAGGAATAGAATACTCTCTAGACGTAGTATATTAAAAGTCCTTCAAACTATATATAGAAGAAGGATAATAGTTAGGAGTAAGGGGTCTTAGAGCTCAAGCTCTAGATAGTCCTCTTTTCTACGTAGTCCCTCTACAATAGTTTTAAAGGCTTCCCCTTTAATTTCTACATCACTTCTCTTTAAGTACTCTTTCACTCTTATAGTATGAGTAAAATTACTTCTCATTTCCGAGACTTTATCACTTATATCCTCTTTTCTCCGTAGTACTCTCTTCAAGATCCTCAGTATCATCTCGAAATCTAATGGATTAGTACTAATATAATTATCATTGCAAATAGGGTTTGGCCTAAGAGATTGCTTCTAGTCCAATATTCTCTATTAGTTTACTGATCTCTTCCAGACTTTTACAGAAGACTCCTATGTTCCCTATCTTCACCTTTTTGAGCCCCTCGCTTTTTAAGACTCTGTATGCCTTCACCATATCATTCAATGTGGGTGGTGGTTCGCTAAGCTTATACTCAGGAAAGTACGCTAGTAATGTCGTAGGCACATAGGGATCTACCTCTACTAGAAGTTCAGCAAATTGCTTTAACTGATCCAGTTCTACCCAGTGTGGTATGTAGAGGAGAACCACCTCAAATATTATCCCTAGATCCTTCATTCTGGCTGGTAGGGATAAAATTACATCATTTGATGTTCCACATAGCTCTCTGTAGACTTTTCCATTGTATGCCTTCATATCTAACCATACAGAGTCTAGTCCAGCACTGATGAGTTCAATGAGATTTTTCTGAGTTAGACCATAACCGTTAGTCTCTATGTGAATCCAAAGTTCATCTCCAAATTCACGCTTTATCATTTTAAAGGTCTCCGTATAGAACTCTGTTCTACAGTAGAGGTCTCCGCCTGTGAAAGATATGATATTCCTAGCTGGCCCGTAGCCCTGCGGTGATAATATTACCTGACTTGGTTTAAGCACTTTCGGACATAGATGTCCTCTAATACCATACTCAATACAGTAACCACAGTGCTTACATAGATCTGATGCATGCCACATAGTAGCCCTCTCTCTGGGCTCTTTTACTGTCACCATTTCTAAGTACACTCTAGCTACTTCGACTATATCCTCAGCTGACATCCACGTTCCAATACCATGTTGAGAGAAGTAGTGACTATGACAGAAGAGACACCTATGATTACAGGCGGACTGATATATGGATAGATAGTCCTCTGGTCTGCTCAGTACATAGTCGTAGATCAACCTATACCACTTACCATTCTCGTACTTTATCCCAATCTCACAGGGAGAAGCTATCGTACCATTAATTGAGACTATACGATTACCACAGGCCGAGAGACCTTGCTCTACTAATCTACATTTCACATGCTATATCTTCCTGGCATTACTATTATAAATTTAGAATAGTGAAATCGACTCTTGATTAACGCTAGATATGTTAAGTATAAAAATGGCACTCCCTCTATATAATCGATGATTGAGTTCACAATACATAATCCAAGAAAGGTGATATTTAGAAAGGGTTCACTAGATATTTTAGGAGAGGAGGCCTCTAAGTTAGGTAAGAAAGCATTAATTGTCTGTGGAAGACATTTTGCTAGAAGGTATGGATTTCTCGATAGGTTAGTAGAGCTCTTGAAGACCGAAGGATTAGAGGTCTACATCTTTGATAAGGTAGAACCTAATCCCTCCCTCGAAACTGTAGAGTCTGGAGGTAGGTTAGCACGTAGTAGCAATATTGATGTCATAGTAGCTTTTGGTGGTGGTAGCGCTATAGATGCTGCTAAGGGGATCTCACTGTTGAACGTTAAAGGAGGAGGCATAAGGGATTATCTCTACCCTTACATAGTAGAGGAGGATACTACACCGCTTATAGCTATCCCAACCACTTGTGGAACTGGTAGTGAGGTCACTAAGTATGCCGTGCTCACAGATTTGCAACAGAGGAGAAAATGTGTTCTAGTAGGTCCAGGAATAGTTCCAGAAATTTCAATACTCGACCCTGAAGTACTGAGCTCACTACCACCTAATCTAACTGCTTATACATCCTTCGATGCACTCTCCCACGCGATAGAGGCCTACTTATCCAAGTTAAATACACCAATATCCGATGTGTTCTCATTAGAGAGCATTAAGATAATAATTAATCACATGGTAGAAGGTTATAAGGGTTCATTCGAGGATAGGACCTGGTTATTCTATGCTAGCTATCTAGCGGGTCTGGCTATAAATATTGCTGGAACAATAATGGTACATGGTCTTGGCTATTATCTCACGACCCATCATGACGTACATCATGGTCTAGCCAATGCTATGATACTCCCATATGCTATAGAATTTAATGCCCCCGTAGTGGGAGAGAGGATAGTAAAACTAGCAGAGACCCTTGGAATTAGTAGTGGAGATCCCTCTAAAGACACCAAGAGAATAATAAGTACAATATTAAAGTTAAGGAGTTCTGTAGGAATTCCCTCAAGACTAGTTGATCTCGGTGTTCGGGAGGAGGAACTCGATACTATGGTCTCCATAGCGATTAAGTACGAAAGAAATCTTAAGAATAATCCACGTAAGATAGGCGCATCCGATGTACGTGATATCTATAAGAAGGCCTTAAAAGGCATAATATAAGTCCACAAGAACTCTCAGGGTCTCTTCCGAGAGACTAGAGTGAAAGTATTAACCTTTTCTTATTCTAAAAGGATTTAAACATATCCACTTATCCGTACATGGTGTCTCACTTGCCTACAGCTGAAGTAATAACTATAGGTAATGAGCTACTTATAGGAAAAATCGTTAACACTAACTCTACATGGTTATGTAAAAGGCTCACATTCCTAGGTTTCGAAGTTAGGCGTGTAGTAGTCCTCCCTGATGAGGAGGGGGAGATAGCTCAAGGCGTAAAAGAGGCTGCAAAGAGAGGAGCTGATGTATTACTTATGACTGGTGGTCTGGGACCTACTTTTGATGATAAGACTAGTCGAGCACTATCCATTGCCCTTAAGAGGAAATGGATTATTAATCCGAAAGCTCTAGAGATGATTAAGAAAAAATATAGTGAAAGAGGACTTGAAGTCACGGAACATAGACTAAAAATGGCTAAAATGCCCGAGGGAGCTGAGGCCATTCCTAATCCAATAGGTACTGCTCCTGGAATACTAGTTAAGCTGGGTAAGATGCTAATAATAGCACTCCCAGGAGTCCCAGAAGAGATGAAGGCTATGTTTGAACGTCATGTAGAACCTCTGTTGAAAATGCTGATCTCGGAGAGGATCTTCCTAGATACGCAACTTAAATGCGTAGGCTTACCCGAATCTACTATAGCTCCTATTATAGAGAAGGTGATGGAATACTTTCCTTCGATCTATATAAAGAGTCATCCTCTAGGCTGTGAGTCTGGAAAATCTATTGTATTGATACATTTATACACCTCAGGTGAGAAAAGAGAGATCACCGAAAAAGTACTATTAGATGCTAAAGAGATGCTAAAGAGAGAATTAATAGAGCTGAAGGGTAAAGTAATGGAGATTTAACAATTTTAATTTTCTATTCGGCTTTCAACAGGCTCCTTACACCGAAGAGTAGTGACACCGTACCTGTAAGAAGAGCTTCATAGGCTACAGTTATAGCCCTAGTGAGCATTGTAACTGAGACCGACACCTCCTTATCTATACCCAGTATTACAAAGGTAGTGATCATAGCAGTATCTAAAAGGCCTGCATTTACTGGTATTCCTAGAGGTATATTATCTATTACACCATAAAGTGGGTAGGCTAATGAGATTAGCCAGAAGCTAACGGGATGGGCTAATGCAATAAATACCATATATGGTATCAATACTCCAAACATCCACTGAGTAAGTAGGAGTATAAAGCCTAAGGCTACGGATAACCGTTTCCTGTACAATAACTCTATCGAGTGTTTAAAAGAGTTCAGTTCATTCTCTACAGAGCTTATATAATGTTCTAACTTGAACTTTATTAGAAAGCTCTTGATAGCCTTTGAAGTTCTATTGAGAAGAAAGCCCAAGACTTTTTCGTTGAATAGTACTATGAATCCAACTAGTGCAAAGCACGTACAGATTATTACAACTGCTAGAGTTTGCCCATATATGTCAGAAGGTATCGTACCATACCTTGCTATCAGTACAGCGCCCAGTACTATGTAAAATACAAAGGCTACAGCACTTAGTAGTCTATGTATTATTACTGTCGGGACTAGTCTACCATAATCTATGTTACACTTCTTATTAACGTAGTATAATCGAATGACTTCACCGGTCATGAAAGCTGCTGGTACTACCATGTCCCCGAACCATCCTAGAATAACAGCGAGAAGTGCATCTTTTATTCTTATATTATTCGAAACTATCCTAACTAAGCTGAACCATGCAAGTGCATAGAATATTATAAAAAGTGTATCGAATACTATAGCTAGGATTAGGGCCTTGGAGTCCGCTTGCTGTACTATACTGAATACTTCATGAATATCTACTCGAATCACTAGCAGGAATACTACATATACGAGTATCCCCAGGAGTAGGAGTGATATAGTGGATTTCTTCTTACGTTCAAAGTAACCCTTAATGGTACTCTTCTTCATAAGTAAATCCTCCACTCATAATAAGAGATGATATTCTCCAGACTGAAGTAGCGTACTCCTCTCTTCTCTCTTTCCGTGTTTCTATGGGTATTCTTACTATATTTTTTAAATGGTATTCTATGCTTTTACTGAAATCTCTATTCTTTAAAAAGTTTATATTTATATCCCCATTTTTGAAGTCCTTGTCCTCTACTATGGATAAAAGCAGAGGTATATTAGTGGGTACTCCCTCAATTATAAACTCATTTAGTGCCCTTCTTAGTTTTTTTATACATACCTCTCTATCTTCTGCCCACGCTATCAGTTTTACTAATAGAGGATCGTATTCCATGGGTACTTTATACCCTGAATACACTCCACTATCTACTCTTATCCCTTGGCCTCCCGGTTGTATGTATCTAGTGATGAGACCCGAGGAAGGGGCAAAGCCCTTCCTCGGATCCTCTGCCATAATTCTACACTCTATAGCATGACCTCTTAATACTATACTTGATGGATCAAAAGATATGCCCCTATCGAATGCTATGTTTATCTGTTCTCTAACTATATCTACTCCTGTGATCATCTCAGTCACAGGATGCTCTACTTGAATCCTTGAGTTAACTTCTATGAAGTAAAACTCCTCTTCATCAGGTAAATAGATAAACTCTATGGTACCTGCATTGATATAGTTAAGTTCATTTGCTATTTTTATAGCATACCCTATTACCTTCTCTCTCAATTCGGAATCTAGTGCCGGAGAGGGAGCTTCCTCTACAATCTTTTGAAATCTTCTCTGAATGGAGCATTCTCTTTCGTATAAATGAACCTGCTTGTTTCCAAGTCCCAGTATCTGGACCTCTATGTGCCTTGCCTTAGGGAAGTACTTTTCTAAGTACATTTCATTAGATCCAAAGGCATATTTAGCCAGTCTACTCATCCTATCGAAGTACGAGAGGAGATCATTTTCACTCCGATATACTCTCATACCTATACCTCCACCTCCAAGTATGGGTTTAACTATCACAGGGTATCCTAATCTCTCTGCCTCTTCAAGTGCCTCTTCTTTAGTAGTTATAGGTTTCTCGCTACCTTTTACTATAGGAACTCCAGCCGCACTAGCTACTTTTCTAGCTTCTAGTTTATTTCCCACTAATTCGTGAACTCTAGATGGAGGACCGATGAATACGATACCCTCCTCCTCGCATCTCTTTACAAAGAGTGGATTCTGGGAGAGAAACCCGTACCCTGGATGAAGTGCATCAACCTTACTCTGTTTAGCCACTGCGATTATTTTCTCGATATTAAGATAACTCTCTATGGGTTCTGCTTTTCCTATATAGTAAGCTTCATCGGCTAAGTATCTATGTAGGCTGTAGTAATCAGCTTGTGAATATATAGCGACTGTCTTTATACCCATTTCTTTAGCTGTTCTTATTATCCTCACTGCAATCTCTCCTCTATTAGCTACTAATATTTTGCTAAAGGTGTCCATGCCTATCTAGTTTTTAATAAGAAGGTAGTATTTTTAAGCTTGCGCCAATTGTTTACTATTCTTAATTAATATTCGCTAATCTTACTTCTCCTTCTTCTTTTTAATAAAGCTCTCTACTTTTTCTATTCTTCTGAGTAATTCTTCAACTTCAGGACATCTCCTTTCGGATCTTCTAGTTCTAGTAAGCCGCCTATAGAAAAGAGGGGAAGCTATTCCAATTAGGAGAAGTAGTATTAGTAGGTTTAGGTATGTGGATGCTTTTTCTTCAGAAGATACTTCTGTGGTAGTGTGTTCTATGGTCTTGATCTCCGATACTAGTAGTGGAAGTTTAATACCAATGTTATACCTCACTGATATTTTCTTAGATACTTCTAGCTCTTCTACACTCGATGTAACATTAATACTATTCATATATTCACGTATCTTACGTTCTGTTATATCCATAAGTAACGTATATTTTTCATATTGCTTCTCTATTTTGGCTAGTTCACGTTTTAGATCACTTAGACGTTCTCTCATCTTATCCATCTCCATATCTATCATTATCACCATGTCACTTACTATGCCTTCCATAGCCTCCAGTGCGTTTAGAAGGCTCTTTACCGCATTTTTGCTCGTGTATAGTAGATTTTTTACAGTATCGAGGTTAGATTCTATATATTCAGCTCCCCTTTCAAATGTCTGCTCCACATCGGATAGTATGCTTTGGAGCGATCTTGCCAGTTCTATAGCCTCTGATATTCCTCCTGAAGTAACATTGAGGTCAGAGGTAATATCTTCTATTAGTTCTAAAGTATCTATGAGGTCTTCAAGACGTCCTTCTATACTAGTTATCTGAGGTTTTACAATCTTGTAATAGTATTCAATCGATCTCTCAGCATCCTTAATTTTCTTCTCAAAATCCTCGATCATGCTCATGAAGTCATCTAATGCCTTCTCATACTCTCCTAGTGATTTACTAAGTCCTCTCTCTAGAGCCTCTAATCTACTCTTAATCTCTCTCATCTTTTCGTAGGTATTAGTCGTTTCATTTAACGTATTCTTCAGGTTTTCATACATCTTCTCTATTTCTGTAGCTTTAAGACGTGCTCGTATGCTCCAGGGATCGTCTACTAGATCTATAGAGATGGGTGGTAACCATAGACTTTGCCACGCTGATAGCTTCTTTATGAAGATCTCTTGTCTTATTTCTGCCTGATGCTGTAGTACTATCATCCAACTGTGAACTCTAAAATCACTTTGAAGACGTGTATAATTAGCCTCTGGTTTATCACTTATCGCCATACACAGATCCTTGGGATGCGATAGTGATATTGTTGCTATTAGTGGTAGTACCACTCGCTCTCCATAGGATGTAATAGTGTACTCTTCTCTAGTATTAACTAGTGATAGATGGAGGAGCACTACACCTTTAGCTTTTACCCCTGTTAGTAAGTACTTATCCTTGTCTAAGCGCACTGTACTAGACCCTTTATAATGCATTTTTAATCCAATTTCAATAGGTATTGATGTGTTAGGTAGGTACTCTATAGAGACCCGCCAGTAACTCTTCTCCTTTATCACTGTATTCCAAATCAGTATAGTGAAATCATCTCTTTCTATTATACTATGTGGCTGTTCACCTTCTACTATATTAATTGCACTTCCATGAGGTCTCTCGAGTGTTATGATAATTACATTTACTTCTCTGTTTAAGTTATTCTTCACACTTATCTTGACATTACACTTGCACGATATAGTATTATTGAACATATCTATGGTATACTTAAAAACTGTGGATTTTGATACTTCAAGTTGGGTATTCTCTGAGCGAGTGTACTCGGTATTCGTTAGCATGAGCAGAAGAATTAAGGTCATCAGTAAGGGTTTAATATGTTTCAATATTCACCACCTTTTCTATCATTCTAATCCTTCTCTCTATCGATCGTACTCTTTCTAGGTACTCCTCCTTTCTAACCTTTCCATCTTTATACATTTTACTCAGGCTCTTCAGCTCTTCTCTGAGAAACCTCAACTGTAGTTCGAGCATTTCAATGTCGTCAAACGTCTCATCGACAGTAATACGTGGTACCTCTCCATGTTCATAGAGTGTACCATCCCTTATGTTTACAATTCTACTTCCTATAAGAGCTACGTCTGGGTTATGTGTTACTATTACAAAAGTAGTACCTAGGAATTTGTTTATGGACTTAATGAGCTTAAGTACTGTAGCTGCTGATACTACGTCTATGTTTCCTGTTGGCTCGTCTGCTAGTACTATTGCTGGATCGTTTGCTAGTGCTCTA